>NZ_JBQYLH010000017.1:88574-125166 GCF_052677165.1 Sunxiuqinia sp. sy24 | reverse complement strand
TTATTAAATTTGAAGAACGATGCCAACTAAAACTGTAATAGCAAAAATAGAATTGACACAGTTTGTTGAACACTACCAAGCCAACTAGCCAGACCAACCCGGCTACCTGCCAGACGATGATGCCCGGCCGCCAGACGAACTCAGCGACTCGCCGGACGATGATGCCGAATAGCCAGACCAACTCCACTACTCGCCAGACGATGTCGCCGAACAGCCAGAACAAGCCGGCCGGGAGCCAGACGATGACACCAACCCTCCAGACAATGTTGGTGGAGCGCCAGACGGTGTCGCCAACCCTCCAGACGTACTCGGCGAGGCGCCAGAACATCTGCAGGACGCGGAAAGCAGGGGAAACGACCCGAATTGGGATACCGGGCAGGTGATCAAGAAAAGAGCCAATATCTTGGGGACTGGAAAAAGAAAGTCTTTGGTCGGGGGTAAATGAGTTACAAACTCCAAACAGCTAACCCCTGCTTACCGATTCGCTCAAACAAGAAAGAGACGGGCAATCGGATTAAAAATCCGGTTTTAGCAGGGTCAGAATTGCAAATCCTGACCAGCCGAGGTTTGCAAGGTTAAATATATTTCCAGAAATTGGCGGGTGATATAATTCTTTTCCTGCTACAAAACGAATAGGTGTTTCACAATAAATATTGAAACACGTTGCCGGTGAGTTTTAATACACAAACCTAACCAAGATATGAGAAAGTTTGTTTCATTTGAAATTGAAGGGGCTACACCTATAGATTACAGATATCTACATGATGAAGATATGGACTATGCTTTGAAAGAAAATGAATCATTCAAAAATTCCAATATTTACTTTTTTTGCAAAGTCAAGAAGAGACGTTTTGACTTATCGAGAACCAATATTATAAATTCAAATGAATTACGAACTGCGGTTGTTGTAAATGGAAAAAGTTTTAATATACAAGTGTATATACACGAATTAATTTCGCTATTACAAAATCTGCCTGATTTTATCAGGCACTCTTTTAAAATTGAATTAAACTTTGCGACTTCCACAAATACCCATTTAATTTTTATATTGAGGTCTGAAATAATTGGTGATGAAAATATTCAAGTTAGATTGTCAATATTAGATTTGGAGCACAGGTTTAATCTCAACTTAAATAATTACCCCGAAGTCGTTTATATAGGTCAATCTTTTAGAATACTGGATAGGGTAAGAGAACATAAAACATTGAGCAAAGCAATTTCAAGATTAAATGATGACGAAGAAGTAATTTTATACTTTATCAATTTCAAGTATGGAATCTGTGACAAAGGGGAATTGAATTTGAACATGTGTGATTTGATGCTTGAAACAGAAAACAGAATTAGTAAAGAATACAGAGATAAAATTTCATTAGCGGAAAGATTTTTGATTTATCTCTTCAAGCCAATATATAACGACCAACATGTTAATACCGAATTAAGCAAAGATAGCTTAGTCAAGAAAATCCTCATAAGTTCAAATATTGCTATGATTGCCCTTTGCTACGAAATGCATGGATATATATATCGATTTTGGTCGCCAAACCAAAGACTAGAGGCGGAATTAGTTTGTTATGATTTCGAGAACCCACAATTGGGATTTCATCAAAATGATGTAATATAATAGCACCAACTACCAATTCCGCTGGCGCAGGCCTGTGCCCCCCTGCGTTGTTTAAAAAGAAAGAGCTAAAACGTTTACACTGATGGACAAGGTTTCAAACACATAACAATAAGGCTTTAAACTTCAATTTCACATAAATATAAGCACAACCACGATGTTCAAAAAGACTGATATTATTTACTACCTAGAATTACAAAGAACGTTTGAGGATATTCTCTTATATGTCTCTATGCATGAAGACAACTTTGGCACTTTCTCTGTAAAAATTGAAAACCTTTTTGTTAGTGCATGTTCGTTCTTAGATTCCTTGTGTCAAACCTTTATCATAGCAAACAAAGAGAGTGGGAAAAAATTTACAGGAGAAAGCCAAGTCCCTAATTTTTTGAAAAAAAGTGAGGCTCGAGAATATTTCAATATAAATGACTACCAAAGAATATTTCAGTCAGAATATGATATATCGAAGTATGAAATAAACCTTAATTGCCACTCAGAACATTTTGTCGGAAATCCCATTTTTTTTATCAACCAAGAAAATAGGGAGGTTAATTTTTGCCTGATAAAACCTTTTGAGAACTGGGATAACTCAATAAATCCCGATTGGTGGAAAGACTTCACAAGTCTGAAACACAACAGGCTACACAACACTAAACTTGGCAACTTAAAAAATTTGACATATGCACTCGCTGCCACATTCATTATACTATCTATAAAAAATGAGGATACCTTTAAAAATGCCCTTATTGACAAAGAAATTTACAATGTCTTTTTTCCAAACTATTGGAAAGTTAAAGGAATAAATACATCAAGAGGAAATATATCCTTCAAATAACCTCCGGTGCAAGAGTGCAGGTCTGCACCCTGCTCCTCGCAATATGCGTCATCATAGCGCAATTGAAAACAGGGGGAGCATTGACAGTAGAGCACTTAGAGAGGGCTTCACTTTGAGTGAAGCCCTCTCTAAGCCAAGCCGTTCAATAAAATTTTTAACCTTTAGCGCTTGATTTGGCCCCGGTTGTAGGAAAAGTAAATCCCCAAAACACTGATGAGCGAAAAGCTGATGAAGCCCCACTTCACAACCTTCAGAAACAAAGCATCCGACACCTGCTCAACGGCTTCTCCACCCAGCAGGGCAGCAAAAAACAGCGTGGCAATGGTCATACTCACAATTTGCCCCAACACCCGCATGGTAGCCGCCGATCCCGAAGCCAGACCATACTGACTTTTATCGACCGAGCTCATAATGGTATTCATATTGGGTGAAGAGAAAAAGGCGAACCCCAGTCCCACCCAAACCAGCAAAGCCACAATGAGTCCGATCGGGGTGCTCTCCGCAAGAAACGCAAAGGCTGCCAGGCCCAGGGTACACATGCTCATTCCCAGTGTTGCCAGGTAGCGGGGCTGAATCCGATCGGAGAGCCGGCCGGCCATGGGCGAAAAAATGGCCATCATAATGGGCTGAGCAATCAGAATAGTGCCGGCATCGCGTGGCGACAAACTTTGAATTTTCTGCAAGTACAAGCTCAGCAAAAACACAATGGCAAAGGTTGCACTATAGTTGATGAGCGCGGCCAGGTTGGAAAAAGCAAACAAGCGATTACGGGTAAACAGCCGGGTATCAATCACCGGGGCTGTCGAGCGGGATTCCATCCACCAAAAGCCCAGCAAAGCGAAACTGCCCGCTCCCATCAGAAACCAGCCCAACGGCTTGTCGATATGAGCCGAGCCATAAACCAGCGCCACCAGGCCAAGCATGTAAAAGATTGTTCCTCCGAAGACAATTTGTGCCGGCTTCTCTTGGCGCAACTCATCCTTTCCTAGAAAAAGATAAGCCACCAACACCGCAATACCTCCTAAAAAGGTGGCCACCAAAAAGATGGAGCGCCAGCCCAGGTATTGCGTCAGCAAACCTCCGGCAAAAGGCCCAAAAGCCAGTCCCAGGTACACCGCCGAAACAGCCAGTCCGAGCACCCGCCCCCGATGACGAGGCAAAAACGCTGAAACCAGAATTGCCGGGCCAGTGGTACTGGTAAAAGCAGCGCCTACCCCCTGAACATAGCGAAAAAGAATCAGCCAAAAACCTGAAGGAGCCAAGCCACAAGCCAGCGATGACAAAGTAAAAACCAACACACCAAACTTAAAGAGTCGTCGAACACCTTTCAGGTCGCCCAAACGCCCCACCGGCAACAAAAACATCGCTGTGGCCAGTAAAAAGGAAGTGATCACCCAGCTCAAGCTCACCGCATCCAGCCCAAAGTCCCGCTCAATAGCCGGAAGGGCAATATTGACCGAAGAGATCAAAAAAGTCCCCATGAAAGAAGTTACGGCCACAACGGCTATAATGGAAATTTGCGCTCGGGTCCACTGCATCCTATTGGGTTTGGCATTCGTTTTACAAAAACAGAATAAAATACGTCAACAAAAAGAAAGCACACCAGGCAAGAGTTGCTGCTCTTCCCTAGGCTTTGCTAAGATCCAATCCATCCAGCAAGGCCTGGTAAATCCGGAAGCCTTCCTCCATTTCTGAAACCAGGATGTATTCATCTGCCGTATGCGAACGGGCACTGTCGCCCGGACCAATCTTGATGGATTGAAAAGGCATTACCGCCTGATCTGAGGTGGTGGGCGATCCGTAATACGTCAGGCCCAGCTCCTGCCCCCGGCGAACCAGGAGATGATCCACCGTAATACCCGATGAGTTTAAGCGAAAAGACCGTGCCTTTACTTCGGACTCAATCAGCTGATCCACCAGCTCAAAAGTCTCCAGGTTGGAATAATGTTCGTTGGTACGCACATCGATGACAAAGGAACACTGGTCGGGCACCACATTGTGTTGCGAGCCCGCATTGATTTGGGTAACCGAGAGTTTCACCTCACCCAATACTTCCGAAACCTTTTCAAAACGATAATCCCGTAACAGGCGAATATCATCCAGTGCTTTGTATAAGGCATTCACACCTTCGTTACGCGCAGCATGACCGGCTTTTCCGTATGCCGTGCAGTCCAGCACCATCAGCCCTTTCTCGGCAATGGCCATCTGCATCTGGGTGGGTTCACCCACAATGGCCAGGTCCACTTGTCCCAGTTCCTCAATCAGGCTGGCCATCCCATTGGGCCCCGAAATTTCTTCCTCTGCCGAAGCCGCATAAATCAGGTTAAAAGGAAGATTTTCCTGCTCATTGAAGTGGACAAACACGGCCAGCAAAGTAACCAGCGATGCTCCGGCATCGTTGCTTCCTAAACCATAGAGGCAATCGCCATCCAGCTCCGCCCCAAAAGGATCTTTCATCCAGTTTTTGGCCGGCCGTACCGTGTCAACATGCGAGTTCAGCAAAATAACGGGCAGCCCTTCCTTCCAGGCACGATTGCGCGCCCAGGTATTGTTATTCTTTGTTTGAAAAGCAATGCCCTTGGCAGTTAAAGTCGCTCGAATTAATCCGGCTGCAGGTTCTTCTTCCTTACTGAACGACTGGGTCTGAATAAGTTTCCTTAGTAAATCAATATATTCTTTCATGTACTTGAATTAGCTGATTCCAAATTTCTCGATTGATACAGAACTTTAAAAATACGGTTTTTCTTTCAGTTCATGTAACGATCTCTCTGAAATAGGATGACTTCAAGGATCTGCAGAAGCGTTCTTAAAAAAACAGGAAACATGCCGACACCAAACAGCTAACAACAACAACACCCATACCTGCCAAAACATTCAGATGAAACAAGGTCCTCAATCTCCATAGAAACAAACAGTATATCCCGTTCGCCAGCTGCCGCAAAAACACAGAGCAGCTATCCACACAGGACATCCACTCCGGATTTCAGTCAGCCGTGCTATTGCCTGGTTTTTAACGGATAAGACACCTCGCTAAAAAACCGATTCTGCCAATCATGCACCACCTCATCGGCTTTGACTGCTTGAACTATTTTCAATCACTAAGGAATTTAGTAGGTTTGCCTAAAAATACAGTTAATTTTCTGAGCATAGCTGAACGTGTCCTCTGAATTGCAGTCATTCGGCCGCACGAACTCTGTGTTGTTACGACTAATGGTGAGAGATTTCCAGTTTATCAGAACGCAGAATCCAACACTTTTACAGGGATGGATACAGCTGTCAAGAAAACTCAACAGCCCCCAGGTTGTTTTAAAGAAAAACATACAAATGGACGATACACAATCAACCCGAATCAACAAATATTTAAGCGAAGTGGGTTTCTGCTCCCGGCGGGCAGCCGACAAACTCATTGGACAAGGCAAAGTCACCATCAATGGAAAAATTCCGGAGATGGGAACGAAAGTTGGTCCGATGGACGAAGTACGGGTAAATGGCAAACTAATCTCAGAGCCAACCGAAAAACCCGTCTATATCGCTTTTAACAAGCCAATTGGCATTGTATGTACCACCGACACCCGGGTTGAAAAAAACAATATCATCGACTATATCAATTATCCCAAGCGCATTTTCCCCATTGGCCGGCTCGACAAACCCAGCGAAGGGCTGATTTTTCTGACCAACGATGGCGACATTGTGAACAAAATCCTGCGCGCCCGGAATAACCACGACAAGGAATACATTGTCACGGTCAACAAACCAATTACCACCGATTTTATTCAGAAAATGTCTGACGGAATTCCTATTCTGGATACGGTAACCCGAAAATGTGAGGTGGAACAAATCAGCAAATTTGTCTTCCGGATCATTCTGACTCAGGGACTCAACAGGCAAATCAGACGCATGTGCGAATACTTGGATTATGAGGTAACCAAATTGAAACGCGTCCGAATTATGAACGTTTCACTTGATGTGCCCGTTGGAAAATGGCGTTACCTCACATCCAAAGAGTTAAAAGAAATCAACCGATTGGTTGCAGCCTCAACCAAAACCCATGACAGCCCAAAAAGCTAATCAGAAAAATGGTTTTCAGCCCAAATAACTCCTCTAAAACAACCTCATAGGCCTGATTTATGAGGAACAAGAAACAGAAATTATTATTCAACCAAATAAAATCGTAACTTAGCCGATATTTCAGGTTCAAAAATGGCAGTATTTAAACTCGATCCACTCCTAATAATTCAGTCAATATTGTTCTCTTTTTTTGATCCTTTTCGTAAAAACCGAATTTCGATTCATGCGTATAAAGACTAGCAATAGAACACTGGCATTATCCAGCATGCTATTTACACCTGAATCATGTTCATGCGGGAAAATAAAATTATAAATAACAATAAATAGAAACAGAATTTATGGGTAGATCTCAAGAGACTTTTAACAAAAAAGAAGTACGAAACAAGAAAGAGAAGAAGAGAAAAGAAAAAGAGAAGAAACGATTGTCAAAAAAAGACAATGACAAGTCTGGTAGCTTGGACGACATGATCGCTTATGTCGATGAGAATGGAAACATCACCGACACTCCGCCCGATCCCTCACAAAAAGCAGAAGTGAACCTGGAAGACATTGAAGTTAGTGTTCCGAAAAGTGACCCGAATGAGGAGATTGATCCTGTACGTAAAGGTACGGTAACTTTTTTCAATGAATCAAAAGGCTACGGATTCATTCGTGACTCGGAAACGAAAGAAAGTGTTTTTGTCCACATCAACAATGTTCTGGAAGATATCAAAGAAGGAAACTTGGTTAGCTTCGAAGTTGAGATGGGACAAAAAGGCCCAACGGCAGTCAAAGTAAAGCAAATAAAATAAAGAGCATGCATCGCTTTGAAGTTCTTGAAAGAACTTCAGAAGCAGCATATTCTATCTTCTTATACCCCAAAAGGCCTTCCTGTACGGAAAGCCTTTTTGCTTTTTTAAGCGTAGCTAGTCTACCACTTTCAGGCGTATATTTCGCCAGCCCACTTGGAATGGGCCACGGTCTCCTACGCCGTGAACCTGAAGCCCAATAAATCCGCTTGGATGCGATTTGAACTTCGCCTCATCCACCAGGTCCGAGATTAACTTGCCATTCACCCAAGTTTGTATACGGGTTCCTTTAGCCACAATACGGTACTTGTTCCATTGGCCATCGTTGAAGTTTTTATGCGGAATCCGTTTCACATCCGGCGTCATCCATCCTCCACAGGCTTCGCCGTAAAGATAGCCAGCTTCAGCCCCGTTTTCACCACTTGCTTCAATTTCAACCTGCGGTCCATTCACCCGGCCAAAAGCTTCATCCCCTTCCGGCTCCTTGGTTTTTGACCGAATTTGAACCCCTGAGTTTAGCTCATTATCAAACAACTTCACCTCAAACTCAAGTTCAAAATTGTCATATTTCTCCTCGGTACATAAAAAAGAATTCGGGCTACCAACAACAGTTTTGCCCATGATAGCCCCATCTTCCACCCAATAACTTGCTTCACCATTTTTTTGGATCCACCCACTCAGGTTGCTCTCGTTAAATAATGCAATCCATCCGTTTCCTTTTGCACAACCAGCCAGTGAGAGGAACACCAAGAGACTTGAGACTAAAAATCGGTTTATTCTCATCGGTTTAATTTATAATCATTAAGTTCCCAGCAAATTAGGAATAATAATTGAATTAAGAAAGACGCAAAGAGGCCAATCGTTGTACTACAAAAAAGGCCTTCCAAATTGGAAAGCCTTTCACGATTAATCAAAAAAATAAATTTTTTTATGCGTTGGCAATATAGTCGGCAATCCAATCGCCCACTTCCGATGTTTTATACGCTTTGCCTTCAGCAATATCTTCAGTCACCACTTTCTCTGTCATGGAAGCAGCAACAGCTTCGCGAATCAGCTTGCCTTCCACTTTCGAGTCGAAAGCATACTCAAACAGCATGGCAGCCGATAAAATTGTTGCAATAGGATTAGCAATGTCTTTACCTGCAGCTTGCGGATACGAGCCGTGTATCGGCTCGAAAACAGAGGTATGAATACCAATGGAGGCTGATGGTAATAATCCCAAAGAACCGGTAATGACACTGGCTTCATCGGTCAGAATATCGCCAAACATGTTTTCAGTAACCATCACGTCGAAGTTTTTAGGCCACTGAATAATTTGCATGGCTGCGTTATCGACAAACATGTATTCGGTGATCACATCCGGATAGTTAGGAGCCATTTCCTGAGCAATTTCTCGCCACAGACGCGAGCTTTCCAATACATTGGCTTTATCAACAACCGTCAGTTTTTTATTCCGTCTCAAGGCAAATTCGTAACCTAGTTTCAGGATACGTTCCACTTCTGCACGAGTATAAGTACAGGTGTCGAAGGCGGTATTTCCATCATCTTTTCGCCCCTTTTCTCCAAAGTAGATTCCACCGGTCAGCTCACGAATAGCCACAAAATCGGCCCCTTCAACCAACTCGCGACGTAAAGGCGATTTGTGCAACAAGGACTCAAAGGTTTCCACCGGACGGATGTTGGCGTACAAGCCCAATTTTTTACGCATAAGCAACAAGCCTTGTTCTGGCCGTACTTTCGCCTTCGGGTTATTGTCATATTTAGGATCGCCAATAGCTCCAAACAATACGGCGTCCGAATCCATACACAATTGATGCGTTTGCTCAGGATAGGGTTCACCCAGCTCATCGATGGCTACGGCTCCCGTCAATCCAAAGTCATACTCCAATTCATGATTAAATTTTAAGGCAACAGCTTTCACTGCTTTCATCGCCTGATCAATAATTTCAGGTCCAATACCATCTCCGGGGAGAACTGCTAATTTTAATTTCATGTGTTTGTTATCTTATTTTTACTTTCAATTTTCAGTTTTAAAAACAGGTCTTAACAATTGCCGACAGCATACGCTTACTATCAATCATTCGGGAATTGTGACATCCTACTTTCTGGCAAATGCCTACGCAATTAGCATGCGTCAGTTCCCTGGTCGTAAACAAGGTTAACATCTGATTTTTACAAATAGAACATTCTGAATAAACCAAGAGTGGCGTTCGACATTCAGGACAGAAGAATTCAAGTACCTCTCCTTTCTTGAGATGAATATCTAAGCTTATTCTTGTATAATCACCAAATCTTGGGCTAAGAATCAAAAAACCTTCTTCCCCATTGTCCCTTTTCACTAACAGTTTGATTCCTGGACTCTCACAAAACATCGAATTTTCGTCAACCAATGAATGCCCGTTGGGGCAATAGCAGGCATCAACAATAACCACTTCTTCTGTCGTTTTGTGTTTTTTGAATGAGATAAGTCTATTTTTTGGGAAATGAATTTTTCCCTGTTTAGTAAAAAAGTTCATTATGAGTCAGTTTTAGGTTATGGTATGCTCAAGCAGGTTTAACATGCGAACGGTTGCTTTAATAGCCGCAGCCGTTTGATCAAGGTCAAGACCACGGGTTTTAAATTCCCGATCAAGTTCCCAAAGAATGACCGTTTCAACCAAAGCATCGGTTTTCCCCCCTGGCGGAATAGTTACACTGTAATCAAGCAATTTAGGAAAAGGCTTTTTCAGTTTCTGGTAAATCACCTTCAAGGCATTCATAAAAGCATCATACTGCCCATCGCCAGAAGCCGTAGCCTCATAGGTTTTTCCCGCAATGGCAATGCTCACGGTAGCCGAGGGCTTTAAGCCCATAGCATGCGAAAGCGAGTAGTTGTTAACCAGGATTTTTTGCTCAATACTTTCCTGAAGAACATCAGCCACAATATAGGGCAAATCTTCAGCTGTCACGGTTTCTTTCCGATCCCCCAGTTCAATAATCCGATTGGTTACCATTTTTAAAACCGCCGGATCCAACTCAATTCCCATATCTTCCAGATTGGCCTTAATATTAGCTTTACCTGAAGTTTTGCCGAGTGCATAACTGCGTGTTCGACCAAAACGTTCGGGCAATAAATCATTAAAGTACAGGTTGTTTTTATTGTCTCCATCGGCATGAACGCCACTGCATTGGGTAAATACGAACTCACCGATCAACGGCTTATTGGTAGGAATCCGAATACCCGAAAAGCTTTCCACCAACTTCGACACCCGGTTCAACATGCTTTCATTCACCTTCGTCTCCATCTTCAGATGATCCTTAATCGTGGCAATCACGCTCGAAAGTGGCGCATTGCCTGCCCGTTCCCCCAAACCATTAATAGTGGTATGCACGCAACGGATGCCAGCTTTAATCGCATGAAACACATTGGCTATAGCCAAATCGTAATCATTATGGGCATGAAAGTCGAACTGAACATCGGGAAATGCATCAATCATTTCCTTACAAAATTCGTAGGTTTCATCCGGATCGAGTATTCCCAAAGTATCGGGTAACATGATCCGTTGAACCTTCAACTCTTTAAGATGAGAGACCATGTAATGAACGTAATCTTTGGAATTGCGCATCCCATTAGACCAGTCTTCGAGGTAGACATTCACGGCAATACCCAATTCATTGGCATAATCAATTGACTTCTGAATATCAGCCAGATGTTCCTCCGGGCTTTTCCTTAGCTGCTGGGTAACATGTTTATAGGAACCCTTACACAACAAGTTAATGACTTTACCACCGGCCTGGTTGATCCAGTCCAGTGATATTCGACCATCAACAAAACCCAGAATCTCGATGCGATCCAGATGACCACGCTCGGCAGCCCAGCTCATAATACGACGGGCAGCTTCAAACTCGCCTTGAGAAACCCGTGCTGAAGCAATCTCAATGCGATCAACTTTGACACTTTCCAATAAGACTTTAGCTACACTCAATTTCTCGGTATCCGTAAACGAAACACCTGAAGTCTGTTCTCCATCCCTCAGGGTGGTATCCATAATACTCAACACCACAGCTTGTTCCTCAACCATTTTTCCCGTCATAATACTGGTTTTATTTTTCAAAAGCCTCAATCTGTTCCTTCATATCTACGAGGAAATCAATATCATCTAATCCATTTTGCAGGCAATGCTTTTTATACGAGTTGATTTCAAACTCCTCAGATTCGCCTGTTGCCAGCAAGGTGATCTTTTGATTTTCCAGATCAACCTCTAATTCAGTAGAAGCATCCTTCTCTATTGTGACAAATATTTTCTCGAGGAATGCCGGTGTTACCATAACAGGAAGCAGCCCGTTATTCAGGGAATTACCTTTAAAGATATCAGCAAAAAAGCTGGATACCACTACCCGAAAGCCATAGTCGTAAAGTGCCCAGGCAGCATGTTCGCGGCTGGAACCACTTCCGAAGTTTTTGCCACCAACGAGTATTTTGCCGCTGTATTTTGAATCATTTAGCGGAAAGTCAGCAATTGGCTGATTGGCTTTATCGTAACGCCAGTCGCGAAACAAGTTATCGCCAAACCCTTTTCGCTCCACGGCCTTTAAAAACCGTGCGGGGATAATCTGATCCGTATCCACATTCTCCACAGGCAGTGGCACTGCCGAAGAAGTTAATGTTACAAATTTATCGTATGCCATTTTTTTTGAATATTTGATTTTCAGAATATTAGAATGATTTTACATTCGATTTCTTTTATTGAAGCGTCTGACGTGATTTGATCAAGATTGAGGTCAACTCATGGGCTTCTTTCATTAAATCTGGGCCTGTTGCTGAGCTATTAAGTTCTCATCCAAGGCAAATTCAATCCAGAATTCACTTTCGTCTGCTTCTTCAATTGCAATACTTATTTTTGAAATTACAGAAGGAATTGTTTGGGCAACACATGATGCCCTATAATTGGCAGCTACAGAAGTAGAACACCGAATCAATTGTTTAGAAATATGACTAGCAAGCAAGTTCTCAGGAAACTTCAATGAGAGTTTAACACAATCATGAGCAAATCTCTTTGTGCGAAGTTTCATCTTTTCTTTAAAAGCTGCTAACTCACTTGTTGTCATAGGATCTTTTTAATTGCTTCAGATATTCTAATCTTCAAGACTCCAACATTCCAATCCTCCGAATCTACATCAGTTCGCGCGGATCAGTTATTACCCCTGTTACCGCAACAGCAGCAGCCGTTAGTGGGCTGGCCAGCAAAGTGCGGGCTCCCGGTCCCTGGCGACCTTCAAAATTTCGGTTCGAAGTAGAGACCGCGTATTTGCCTTCTGGAATTTTATCATCGTTCATCGCCAGGCAGGCTGAACATCCCGGTTGACGAAGTGCCATTCCTGCTTCAGCAAAAATTTGATCCAACCCTTCAGCGATGATTTGTTTTTCAACAGCTTTCGATCCGGGAACCAGCCAAACATTAATATCATCTGCTTTTTGCTTCCCTCTTACAAACTGGGCAAAAGCACGGAAATCCTCAATCCGTCCATTGGTACAACTTCCCAAAAACACATAATCCACCTTTTTACCTCTCATCGGCTCCCCAGGTTGATAATCCATGTATTTCAATGATTTCAGGAAAGTTGTCCGATCGGTTCCCTGCAGCTCCTCTCCTAATGGTATGTTGTGCGATACGCCAATTCCCATTCCAGGGTTGGTTCCGTAGGTAATCATGGGCTCGATATCAGCCGCATCAAAATGATATTCGGTATCGAATTGAGCGCCTTCGTCCGACTTCAAGGATTTCCAATGTTCAACGGCTTTGTCCCAATCGGCTCCTTTAGGGGCAAACTGGCGGCCTTTGATGTAATTAATAGTGGTATCATCGGGAGCAATCATCCCGCCGCGCGCGCCACTTTCAATACTCAGGTTACACAAAGTCATCCGGGCTTCCATACTCAGGCTGGTAATGGCCGATCCGGCATATTCGATGAAGTGTCCTGTTCCTCCACTGGTAGAAATTTTTGAAATGATGTAAAGGGCAATATCCTTTGAAGTGACTCCTTTACCCAATTCACCATCTACCGTAATGCGCATTTTCTTGGGTTTGGGCTGCATGATACATTGGCTGGCCAGCACCATTTCCACTTCGCTGGTTCCGATACCAAATGCAATGGCACCAAAAGCTCCGTGTGTTGACGTGTGGCTATCGCCACAAACAATGGTCATTCCCGGCTGGGTCAAGCCCATCTCCGGCCCAATGATGTGCACAACCCCATGTCCTTCGCTTCCTAAGCCATGGTATGTGATTCCATGCTCATCACAATTTTTCTTCAGCATTTCTACCTGGTGGCGCGACAATTCATCTTTGATGCTCAACTCCTGATCCATCGTTGGCACATTATGGTCAGGCGTTGCTGTTGTTTGATCGGGACGAAACACTTTCAGCCCCCGATTTTTCAAGCCCAAAAAAGCAACCGGGCTCGTCACTTCATGAATAAAGTGACGATCGATATACAATACACTTGGGCCTGCTTCTACCTTTTTTACAACGTGTGCATCCCAGATTTTATCAAATAAAGTTTTTGCTTCCAATTTATTCTTCTTTTAAAATTTTACACTAACTACTTTACGTGGATTTTATTGACCGCATCCAGGAAGGCTTCCACCGAAGCCGTAATGATATCGGTATGCGCTCCAAAGCCAAAATACTTCACACCTTCAAAATCCAGTTCCATATGAACCTTGCCAACATCATCGCTTCCTTTGGTAATGGCCTGAATTAAGAACTCCTCTAAAGTAACCTGACGGCGAATGATTTGTTTAACCGCATTAATGGCTGCATCAACCGGTCCATTACCAGAAGCAGTTGCGTCAAACTTTTCACCGGCAATATCAATTCGTACCGAAGCCATTGGCTGCAATGATTTACCACTAATAACCTGCAGGAAATCCAGTTTTACACGACGTTCTTTTTGCTCTGCATCACCAACCAACAAAGCCACATCGTCATCGCGAATATCTTTTTTCTTATCGGCCAATTCCAGGAATTTCTCGTACACTTCTTCCAGTTTCTCCTTAGTCAGCTCAAAGCCCATTACTTCCAAACGGTGCTTCAAAGCGGCCCGTCCACTACGGGCTGTCAAAACAATGGAGGATTCGTTGATACCAACATCAGCCGGATCGATAATCTCATAGTTCTCGCGGTTTTTCAACACGCCATCCTGGTGAATACCGGATGAATGCGCAAAGGCATTACGCCCGACAATGGCTTTGTTGGGTTGCACCGGCATGTTCATCAGGTTCGACACCAATCGACTGGTTTTGTAAATGTTCTTCGTGTTGATATTGGTATCTATATTCAACACCTGGTAACGGCTTTTCAAGGTCATCACCACTTCTTCCAGCGAGGTATTTCCGGCACGTTCCCCAATTCCATTGATGGTAACTTCCGCTTGACGTGCACCATTCATAATTCCGGCAATGGTATTGGCTGTGGCCATACCCAGGTCGTTGTGACAGTGCGTTGAGATAATCGCATTTTCAATTCCGCGAACATTATCCACCAAATATTTTATTTTTTCGCCAAACTCATAAGGCAGCGTGTAACCGGTCGTATCCGGAATATTGACCACAGTAGCCCCTGCTTTAATAACCGCTTCAATTACCCGCGCCAGGTATTCGTTATCGGAGCGACCAGCATCCTCGGCATAAAACTCAACATCTTCGACATACTTTTTAGCATATTTTACAGCAGCAACAGCACGTTCCAAAATCTCTTCAGGAGTAGAATTGAGCTTGTTATAAATGTGGTAAGGAGATGTTCCAATCCCGGTATGAATACGCCCTTTCTTGGCATATTTCAAAGCTTCGGCTGCAACATCGATATCTTTCTCTACTGCGCGGGTAAGGGCGCAAATGGTTGGCCAGGTTACCGCTTTTGAAATTTCGACCACCGACTTAAAGTCTCCCGGGCTTGAAACAGGGAAACCAGCTTCGATCACATCGACTCCTAATTCCTCCAAAGCTCTGGCTACTTCAATCTTCTCAACCGTGTTTAACTGACACCCGGGAACCTGCTCTCCGTCTCTCAATGTAGTGTCAAAAATGTACAATCTGTCGCTCATGATGCAATTTATTTTTTATTCGTTATTATTTGCTGAAAATGAAAAAAGCCATTCTCGTGTGAGAATGGCTTTATGTATGCTTATTGTAAATTTAGTTACTCCATACCATTCTCATTACCGTATCCAAAGTAGAATACCGAGTAGAATATAGAGAATAGAAATGGAATGATTTCGTGTCATTTTTTCAATGATTTCCTGCAAATATCACAAATTAATTTTAAAATGAAAACAGAACGGCCATTTATTTTACGATTCTTAATAAAAAGATTGTTCGGTCTTAATTTGAGAAATTCAAATCACTTTTCCTTTTTTGGGAAAAAGTGCTTGACAGCGGTTTACAATTCCTAACTTTGGCATGTTGTAGTAATACAACATTTGACAATGATTAAAGCTGCCGGCAATGGAGACGCACCAAAGCCGGCGGCTTTTTTTTATCACTAAAGACTTGACCAAATAATCTGATAGCTTATTTTTCTATTCTCTTTTTATATCACCTAACAATTCCTTACTTGAAGTTGAATGTGCATCAATTGTTATAACCTCTTTTTAGAATTGATTTCATTTATCAATTTCTTCAATTCACCCATTAAGTTAATTTTTTCTATAATCCCAATTTCATCTTCGTTGAGCAGGTGCTGGCTTTACTTCTGTCACATTAATTTGACCTAAGTAAACGTTCAATGGTATTAGCTTGTCAATTTCATCTCGTTGTGTATCCGATAAATTAGAATAAGATACTTTGAAAATATTTTTCGAGTATTTTCCTCTAATTTCGAGAACTGTATTTCCAATTCTGTTGGCCAATTCTTTAAAGGATGAATAAGGAACATCATCACCTCGAATAATTATTTTCGAAACTGAAGCCATTTTCTCATTCCCATTGACGCTAATCTTTTCAAATATTGATTTATCATCGGCAAGATCATAATCCCTCCACTTGCGGATAATGGCTGGTACACCGGATAACATGAGTTCGTCATTCCCAATCGTTATGTGAGACTGAGCATCCATGGAAATTTCCAGAAACTTTTCATCACCCAAAACAAGAGATTCACGTTCTTTTGGTTTCAGGATATTAAAATCTTTCTCTGTCCATTGCTTCACCGAGTCTGTCGAATTGGAGAAAACTTCTGGAGAAAGCAAAATTTGTTCCGGCGGTGCATTTACGCCCGTTTTGCCAAAAGCCATCAGCAACAGGGCAAGCAGGGGAAGAAAGGTCGCCACCTTCCAACGCCACGCTTTACTCGTTTTTTGTTTGTTCATCATAGTAATACGATTTTTAATTTGACAATGATTAAAACTGTTTGCAAGTGCGAACTTTTGATGTCCGACACATTTTTGAATGATTAATAATTGATATTGAGTTGCATCGATGCCTGAATGAAGGGTGTTGTGGTCCGCCTGAAATTCGTGAATTTCCTTCAGGTCACGCGCCAAGCGGTAAATCAACGGGTTAAACCAAAAGATAATTTTTGCCAGTTCCATCAACATGAGATCGTAAAAATGCCCCAGGCTAATGTGAGAGCGCTCGTGTGTAATAATAGCTTCCGAATTCGTGTCGTAATCGTACTGAGAAATCAGGATGTAACGCCCAAAGGAAAAAGCAGGAATGTCGTCGGCAATAATCATCAAGCGAATTCCATCCAGCGAAACTTTCCGGGCTTTCCGAAAGAGCTGAAAAACCGAAATAATGCTGGAAAACAACACTAGGAATGAAATGAAAACACCAGATAGATAAACGAATAAAATAATAGATCTAAGCGAAACAACATTAGATTGAACTGTTTCGGATGCCCCTATGGAAGGCTGAACTGCTTCGGCAGAAATAGTCGTTGGAACAGTTTCGTCCAAAACGGGATAGCTCTGTAAAATGGGTTCTAATTTTATGGGTGCCACAGACTGTGACAATTGAGGTGCATTTAAGAATGGAATTATTACTGAAACCAATATCAATAACAACAGCACCAGCCTTGTGAGCTTAAAGAAAGTTTCCTGCCTCATTAACAACTGGAATGTCAAATACAGCAAACTCAAACTCAGGGTCGATTTGACCAGAAACAAAAGTAAGCTATTCATTTTCGGTGTTTTTACGCGATTCAACCTGACGGATCAACTCTTGAATTTCTTCGGTTGTAATTTTCTGTTCTTCAACAAACATGGAGACCACCGAAGCGTAAGAGGTGTTAAAATACTTACTCACCAAATTTTTAATAGAATTCTTACTGAACTCCTCACGTGATATTTTAGCAAAATACCGGTAGGTATTTCCAAACTGTTCATGGTCGACAAAACCTTTTTCTTCGAGCCCCCGCACGATGGTTGAAATGGTATTGTAATGAGGCTTTGAACCAACCAACAGTTCAATAATTTCCTTCACAAACAAGGAACCTTTTTCCCAAAAAAGCTCCATAATTTCTTCTTCTCTATTCGTCAGATGTTTCATGATTATTTATGCTTACATCAAATATAACTATATTTCTTAGTTTTCAAACTATATCGAATAGTTTCATCACTAAATATTTTAGTTTGAGGTGTGCATCTGCAGGTTCACTAATCTTTCTTACTCAAGAAAATTACTATGGAAGCAATTTTTTCTGTAACATTTCTTATTAGCTTGCATCAAAGGGGCAAAACAAAAACAAAGACATATGGAAGATTTGATGTTAGCACTAATTTGGCTGGGTTTTTTTGCCAGCGTTTTTTTTGGATGGTACTATTTCCTTCAAGCCCGCAGCAAAGAACGTATGGCGCTGATTGAGCGAGATAAAGATGTTAGTGAAATCTACGCCAAACGTGAATTTCGCTTTCGGTTCCCCTGGTTGAAGCTTGGGCTACTAATTACAGGAGTCGCCTTTGGAGGAACTCTTATCGTCTTTTTAAGTAGCATTCCTACAGTTGAACGAGTGATTGACAGAACTGATGGTTTTGCTATTTTCATCGCATTAATGTTGTTTGGGGGAATCTCAATGATTATTGCCCATTACGTCGACAAACCAAGCAAAAACTAAAAGTCACGAATGGACAACCTTTACATCAAAAAGGTATTGAACGGAGACACGGAAGGGTTCAGGTATTTTATAAGCAATTATAAAGACCTGGCTTTTTCGGTGGCCATCTCTGTAGTCAAAGATGAATTTTGGGCCGAGGAGGTCGTCCAGGAGTCGTTTATCAAGGTGTTCCAAAAACTGAAATCGTTTAAAGGGCGCTCCAGTTTTAAAACCTGGTTTTACCGCATCGTTATCAACGAAGCTTTCCAGCGCTTACGCGAAGAAAAAAAACAGCACCTTTATCAAAATGAACTTCAGGAAACGGAACTGTCTTCCGTTGAAAACAACCTCAACGGAATGACGCCTGAAGAGCAAACGATATTGGTTCAAGAAGCCTTAAAGCAAATTCAGCCAAAAGAAAGTTTGGTATTACGGCTATTCTACCTGGAAGACCAATCGGCTAAAACCATTGCCGATGAGACCGGCTGGACGGAAGCCAATGTACGGGTGATTCTGCACAGAGGTCGTAAAAACATGTTGTCGGTTGTGAACCGATTATTATGCAACGAGTTAAAAACAGTTTGACATGGACAAAATGCAACAAGAAGAAAAATTGATCAAAAATCTCATGAAGCATTCGGATACCAAAATGCCCTTCCAGGATTTTGAAGATCGAATGATGGATCAAATTCGTCAGGAACAGCAGCAAAAGAAATCGGTTAACAACAACTTGCATCTGGCCTGGCTCTTTTTCTTTGTCGGCCTTTTTCTGGGCTTACTCATTACCAGCATGACCGTCAACCTGAACGACCAGGTTCATGGAATTCCACTGCGCAAAATCACCTTATTCGTTCAATTTGCAATCGCTGTGATCCTACTCTTCCAATTTGATCGGCTACTGAATTTTTCATTCCGCCGAAAAAATTAAAAAACCGTAACCGGAGGCAACACCTCCTGTTTTTCGAAGTGAATGGTAGCCTCAGCTTCGGCCTTGCCATCTCCTAACTGTGATGGGCAGGTCAATTTCAACCCTTTCCCGCGTACCCGGGCATGAATGATTTTATCCAGCCCTTCCTCGCTTGAAAACAGTGAGCCCTCAACATGGTGAACAATGTAGTCCTTTTCCCGATTATACTCATAGGTGCCAAAATACGAAACTCCTTTCAAGTCATCAGCCTGTTGATGCCGGGGCATGTACTGAACAGAAAAATGACCAGAGCCCGTGTAGTTGACATACCCAATGGCATCTTTCCCAAAAGGATAATCGATTTCGCCATTTCCCATTTCTACCTCAAACGCCAAAAGCTTGTAAGTCCCTTCAATAATGCTACTCATAATATTCAGTTTTAATGACTAATATTACGCTTTTAGCAGCAAACTTCCAGCAGGTAAAAACATGTTTAAAAGATAGTTTTGAAGCAGTTCAAAGCTATCTTAAAAAAAAATACCAGCAACTGCTCTCTACCAGCTGTGGAATTTTGAACTTGAAACTTGGAATTTGGGACTTAGAACTTAAATTTTAAAACTTCATGCGCTAGCCTAAAGCCACATCCAGGGTCATCATCACCGCAAAACCCAGCATCGCACCAATAGTCGCAATATCGGTGTTTTTCTCCAGCTGTGACTCCGGGATCAATTCTTCCACCACAACATAGATCATGGCGCCAGCAGCAAACGAAAGTGCATAAGGCAAAATCGGACGCATCATCACAACAGCTGCGGCTCCAATTACCCCAGCAATGGGTTCAACAATTCCGGAAGCCTGCCCGTACATAAAACTTTTCCGACGTGAAAACCCCTCCCGACGCAGAGGAACCGACACGGCAGCTCCTTCCGGGAAATTCTGGATACCAATACCAATTGCCAAGGCAATAGCCCCAGCCAATGAAGCTGCCGGAATGCCTGATGCCACCGCACCAAAAGCGACGCCCACGGCTAAGCCTTCAGGAATATTGTGCAAGGTAATAGCCATTACCAACAGCACACTTCTGCGCCATGAAGTTGGCACCCCTTCGGCTTCTTCTCTCGGAAAACCAAGGTGTAAGTGAGGAAGAAATTGGTCAGCAAGCCATAAAAAAGCACCACCACCCAGAAATCCAATCACTGCCGGAATCCACGGTTTGTCGCTGGTTTCACTTGCCATTTCAATGGCAGGACTTAACAGTGACCAAAAACTGGCGGCAATCATTACCCCCGCAGCAAAACCCAGCATGCCATCCAATACTTTCCGGTTGATTCGTTTAAAGAAAAAAACCATGGCGGCCCCAAGCGCCGTCACAAACCAGGTAAATAAAGTAGCAAGCAATGCCTGCATGACAGGACTTTGTTCAACAAACCATGAATACATAGCGAAACTCTCTTTTTGTTAGTAACAAGAATTATTTAAGTCAGTTTGAAAGTACAAAAATAACCAATGCGAGTGTCTACTTGTTCAACAACCCCGCTATAAATTCATTTTGATTTAAGAAACCCGCAGTTTATTCATTAAGCTCAAATAAAAGATTACGCTCAAAATAAGACCTATCCCCTTAAGTCTAAAGTTCCAACAAGGCTTTTATTTTCTCACCGTAGTTTCGGCCACTCACCAGTTTTGTTTTAGCCAGGTCATCCAAGCGAACCACATACCGGCAGCCCGAGTGCTTATCAATTTCATGAATCAACGTCGTATTCACCAAAAGACTTCGATGAATGCGAATAAAGTTATCGGGAAGTTTCTCTTCCAGAAATTTCAAACTGTGGTCGGTGAGATACTTTTTGCCATCCTTCTTCACAATGGATACATACTTGTCTTCGGAAATAAAATAGCTGATGTCGGTCAATTTGACGAGCAACATCCGGTCACCTAACTTGACAGGAATACTGGTAACTGCTTTCCGTTTTTCCGGCGAAGAATAGTTGGACAGCAATTTCAGCACTTGCTCTTTCTTCACATCCTGCTGTAAGGACTGTAGTTTTTCGATTGATCGCCTGACTCGCACCTCCTTTACCGGTTTCACCAGGTAATCGATAGCGGCGGTTTCAAAAGCCTCCAACGCATAATCATCGTAGGCGGTACAGAAAACAACTGTCGGAAAATAGTTGATCTTCTGCAACACTTCAAAGCCATTGAGTCCCGGCATCTGGATGTCCAAAAAAATAAGATCAGGCTGCAGCTGCTCAATCAGACGCACTGCTTCCAGCCCATTTGTTGCATCACCCACCAGCTTAATTTCCGGAATTTCGCTTAAGATCTGCTGCATCCGTTGCCGCGCCGGACTTTCATCATCAATAATCAGGGTTCGATAGTGATTGTTCAACATGTGTTTTTTTTATTCTGAAAAAGGTAATACAATAAGAATGTGTTTCTCCGGCGCGTTTTCCCACTTGAGCCACGCCTTATTTTGATAAATCAAATTTAATTTCTCCTGAATGCTTTGCAATCCGTAGCCGGCAATTGGCTCGTCCGGAAATGCAGGACCATTATCAAAAACCAGAATCTTCAGCTGCTTATTCATTCGTTCAACCCCCACTCGAATCAAACCATTCTGAGTTAATTTTGACAAACCATGTTTCACGGCATTTTCAACCAAAGGCTGAATCAAAAACTGGGGAATATGCGCTTCTTCGAGTTCCTGCGGCAGCTGAACTTCATAATTGAGCCGCTCGCCAAAACGCACCTTTTCAATGGTTAAGTAGGTCTCAACCGACTCCATCTCTTCTTTCAAACTCACCGTTTGCTTTTGCTCCTTGTTCAACGAATACTTAAAGAAATCGGACAAAGCCAAAGCCATCTGCTCAGTTTTTTGTCCATCGATGGTTGCCAGGCTAGCGATCGAATTTAACGAATTATACAAAAAGTGGGGATTAATTTTGGATTGCAATGATTGCAATTCGGCTTGTTTGTGCAATTCGCTCAACTGCGCCAACTGCACATCTTTCTTGCGCAGCAAGTGGCGCGACTGCATACTCATATAGATGTAAAAAGTACGGGCCACTCCAATAAGCGAGCAAAACAAAATGGTCGTGACTGTCACTCCAAAAATGGCTTCCTTATTTCTCACTGAAGAAGGCATAATCAGCGTTAGTCCCATGGGGAGCAGTGCCGGAATAAAAGTAGTGGTTAAAAATGGAATCAGCGTATTCAGCAATAAATCATCCTTTCGCTTTCTTAAAATGCCAAACTCCGTCAGAAAAATAAGAATGATGCTTATAACCCCCAAGGCAGCAATACCAATGGTATTGCCCAGCACAATACGGTAATCAAACTTGACATTTAAGAAATACACTTTGATGGACGAAGCAACAGCCACCTGAAGCACATAAGCAAAAAACACCAACATGCCCTGCCACAAAAACTTCCCAAAATCATAGTTATGGTTCTTAATCACCCCTGTCTGCACAATCGCTATCAGGTAAATAATCGCCAGCAACATGCCCAGTAATCCGGCTGCTGAACTCACTAAAAAGCGGTTTCGAGGACTGACTTTCTTCGATTGAAAAGGTGAATTTTTCTTTGGCCTGCGCGACCGATCATCATACACTTTTGCATACAAACTTTTGATGACGGGCAAATCAACCGAGGCAAAGGTGATTTTCTCCGGCGAGTCTTCATCAAAGACACTTCCCTTTACTTTGGGCGACTCCGCTGCCTTGTCGGTGAATTTCACGAGTGAACGCATCAAGTAATAGTACAACTGCTTTTTGCGTGTCAGGTAATCCGCGTCTGCGTCAATATTCAAAATAATCTTATTCTGAACAATCTCACGTGCTACCTCCCGCCGTTCAATTTGGTTTTCCTTCCCCTTGTTCTCCGGCATATTCATCTGAATAACCAGATTCGATGTTCCTTCATAAATCAGGTACACCTTCCACACATCAATAACCGAGTTTAAAGTATCGACCAGTTGCTGCACAATGAGCGAATCGTCAGCAATTGGTTGTCCCTCCAGCCGAATCAGGATGTTGGAATAATAACGAACCGGCAGAGAGTCCACCAGAAATTTGGTTTCAATTCGTTTCAGAAGATCAGCATCAACCGTATCGGGCTCATCAGCTGCCCAAAGTTGACATGACAGGAACGTTACAAGGAGAAGTACGATTAGTTTTTTCATCAGTCTGGCATTAAAGGTTTGTTCAAAGAACCTCTAAAAAAGATGAATTTAAAAGAATATTCTGACAAGCTGCAAAACCAGCCGGATAAACAGCACAAAAAAAGCCCCATCACCTGGATGGAGCTTCTATCTCTTCTTTTTCCGGCACTTTTTGTTTGCCGAAAAATTGTGAATAAACTAGTGAATCGCTTTCATGGCAGCCATGGCCGCACGCAATTCTTCGCCAATGATTTCCACATCGTGGTAGCGAATTTCGGCATTCACTTCAATCAAACGCTTATTGTCGACATGATTGTCATAGCCTTCCCCGTATGTTTCACCAATCACATCGGCTTCAATTTTCGTCATAAAATCAGCCAGCAGTGGTTTGCAGGCATGATCGAACAAATAGCAACCATACTCGGCCGTATCTGAAATCACCCGGTTCATCTCGAACAACTTCTTGCGGGCAATGGTGTTCGCAATCAGTGGTGTTTCGTGCAACGACTCGTAATAAGCCGACTCGTCTTTAATTCCGGCTTCAGTCATCGTTTCGAAAGCCAGCTCAACGCCTGATTTCACAAAGGCAACCAACAAAACGCCATTGTCGAAGTATTCCTGCTCGCTGATTTCCTCATCGGTAGCCGGTGTTTTTTCGAAAGCTGTTTCGCCAGTGGCAGCACGCCAGGTCAACAGGTTTTTATCATCATTGGCCCAGTCTTCCATCATGGTTTTCGAAAATTCACCCGACATGATATCATCCATATGCTTTTGGAACAAGGGACGCATAATTTTTTTCAGCTCCTCAGCCAATTCGAAGGCTTTGATTTTTGCCGGATTCGACAAACGATCCATCATGTTCGTGATTCCACCGTGCTTCAAGGCTTCGGTAATCACTTCCCATCCATACTGAATCAGTTTCGACGCGTAAGCTGGCTCGATGCCTTTTTCAATCATCTTGTTGAACGACAAGATCGAACCGGTCTGCAACAAACCGCATAGAATAGTTTGCTCACCCATCAAGTCCGATTTTACTTCGGCAACAAAAGACGATTTCAAAACACCCGCTTTGTGTCCTCCGGTAGCCACTGCATAAGCTTTGGCAATTTCAAATCCATCTCCGTTTGGATCATTTTCGGGGTGAACAGCAATCAGGGTAGGCACCCCAAAACCACGTTTGTATTCTTCACGCACTTCCGAACCCGGCGATTTAGGCGCTACCATAACCACGGTAAGGTCTTTACGGATTTGCATGCCTTCCTCAACAATATTGAAGCCATGAGAGTAAGAAAGGGTTGCCCCTTTTTTCATCAGCGGCATCACCGCTTCAATAACGTTTGAGTGTTGCTTATCAGGCGTCAGGTTAATTACCAAATCAGCTGCTGGCAACATTTCTTCGTAGGTGCCTACTTTGAAATTGTTCTCCACCGCATTTTTGTACGACTGACGCTTTTCGTTGATGGCTGCCTCCCGCAGGGTGTAGGATACGTCCAGACCTGAATCACGCATATTTAAACCTTGATTCAAGCCCTGAGCACCACAACCAACGATGACTACTTTTTTGCCATCCAGCTTTTTCACGCCGTCTGCAAATTCAGCCTGGTCCATAAACTCACAAGTTCCTAACTGTTCCAATTGCAAACGCAACGGAAGTGTGTTGAAATAATTTGCCATTTTTATTTTATTTTTTTTGGATATATTTTTTAAATAATTTTCAATGCTTCAGTCATTAATCAACCTGACTTAACAAGGTGTCGCGCTCACGTAAAAATTCAGAAAGCCGCTCAATCGGGTCGCGCGTAATGGCAATCCTTCCCGAGCGAATAAACTGAAGTACCCCAAACTGGTTCAACGCTTCAAACAGCTCCTGGGTTTCTTCTTTATGACCGGCTTTTTCAATCACCGTGTACTCTCGGGTAATTTCCAGGATACGGGCACCCGATTTCCGAACAATCCGTTCCACCTGATCGCTGTCATAAAGCGTATCCGTCTGCACTTTATAAAGCGCAAGCTCTTGAAAAACCATTTCATCGTTGGTATGGTAGAAGGCTTTTAACACCTCAACCACTTTTTCCAGCTGGCCAACGACTTTTTTTACCCGGTCTTCCTCTTCTTTAACAACGATGGTAAATTTAGATATTCCTTTGATCGCAGATTCAGAAACGGTTAAACTTTCGATATTCATTTTACGCTTGGTAAAATTGATGGTAATCCGGTTTAACAAACCAATGTGGTTTTCTGAATATATGGTAATGATAAATTCCTGTTTCATTGTTTCAATTTTTTAGATTATGCTTCAAGGATAATGTCAGAAACGGAAGCTCCGGAAGGAACCATAGGAAACACATTATCTTCTTTTTCAACAACAACTTCTAACAAATACGGGCCATCATGGTCAACCATTCGCTGAACGCCCTCTTCCAGTTCTTCGCGCTTAGTTACTTTATGTCCAGTCATTCCAAAACCTTTGGCGATGGTGATGAAATCCGGATTTTGCAGTTCAGTAAACGAGTAGCGTTTTTCAAAGAACAGCTGCTGCCACTGACGCACCATGCCCAGAAAGTTGTTATTCAGCAAGATGATTTTCACCGGCAGCTTATTTTGTACGATTGTTCCCAACTCCTGCAAGGTCATCTGGAAACCGCCATCGCCCACAAAGCAACACACCGTTCGATCTTTGGCTCCCAATTGCGCACCCACCGCAGCAGGTATCCCATAACCCATCGTCCCCAATCCGCCGGAGGTAACATTGCTTTTCGACTGCGAGAACTTGAAATATCGGGAAGCAATCATTTGCTGTTGGCCCACATCGGTTACCAGCACCGCATCATGGTTTGTTTTTTCTGAAGTGATTCGAACAGCCTCCCCCATGGTCAGGCCTTCTTTGTTCGGGTAAATATCTTTATCAATTACTTTCTCCTGCTCAATTTTGTCGCAATCCCGGAATTCCTGAAGCCACTCGTCATGTTTATTTTCCTTGACATTGTTGGTCAGCATGGCTAAAGATTCTTTGGCGCTACCCAATACGGCCACATCGGTTTTGATAATTTTATCAATTTCTGCCGGATCAACTTCCAGGTGGATAATCTTCGCATCTTTGGCATAAGCGCTTACTTTTCCAGTTACCCGGTCGTCAAAGCGCATACCCACGGCAATAATCAGGTCAGCCTCGTTGGTTTTAATGTTGGGCCCGTAATTGCCATGCATACCAAGCATTCCCACGTTTAATGGGTGATCTGTAGGTAAAGCCGACAGTCCTAGCAAGGTCCAGGCTGCCGGGATGCCTGTTTTTTCAACAAAGGTCTGCAACTCCTCTTCAGCCTGGGCAATAATTACACCTTGGCCAAACAGCAACAACGGCTTTTTAGCCTGATCAATGAGCCAGGCTGCTGCTTTTACTTTAAACGGATCCACAGCACGCTTGGAAATATACGATCGTATTTTTGTGCATTTTTTATAGCTGAAATCCAGTTCCTGAAATTGCGCATCCTTGGCAATGTCCAGTAAAACCGGCCCCGGTCTTCCCGACTGGGCAATATAGAAAGCCTTGGCAATGGCGTCCGGAATTTCCGCTGCATCTGTAATCTGGTAGTTCCACTTGGTGATTGGCATCGAGATACCCACGACGTCAGATTCCTGAAAAGCATCGGTTCCCAGTAAGGGAGACGCTACCTGCCCGGTAATGCAGACCAGCGGAATGGAATCAATCATGGCATCAGCGATCCCGGTAATCAGGTTAGTCGCACCAGGACCTGAAGTTGCAAAACAAACCCCTGCTTTACCTGTCACTTTAGCATAACCCTCTGCGGCATGTACCGCTCCCTGCTCGTGTCGGGTCAGGATATGAGAAACTTGTTTGTCGAAATCATACAGGGCATCGTAAATGGGCATAATGGCCCCACCGGGGTAGCCAAAAATGGTATCAACGCCTTCTTCTAAAAGTGACAGAATAACGGCTTGCGAACCTTTAATTCTCTTTGTTGCCATATGAATGAGTTTTTATTAGTTACTTAATCAATTAATCGAATTGCACCTTTATCAGCCGACGACACGATGCTGGCATACGCTTTCAACGCTTTGCTCACCACCCGGTTCCGGCCTACCGGCGTATAGGCGTCTTTGCCTTTGGCCTCTTCGGCCGCTTTTCGTTTAGTCATTTCTTCATCCGAAATCAGCAGGTTGATTTTCCGCTCAGGAATGCTGATCTCAATCAAATCGCCATCCTCAATCAATGCAATTTCACCGCCGGCAGCCGCCTCAGGCGACACATGACCAATGGACAAGCCGGAAGTACCTCCCGAAAAACGTCCATCGGTAATCAAGGCGCAAGCCCTATCCAGTTTCATCGATTTGATGTAAGAAGTGGGGTAAAGCATTTCCTGCATGCCCGGCCCACCTTTGGGACCTTCGTACCGGATAACCACCACATCGCCAGCCTGAACAGCATCGCCCAGGATTCCGTTTACCGCATCATCCTGCGAATAAAACACCCGGGCAGTTCCTTTAAATGTATAAACTGAAGGATCAACGCCTGCCGTTTTAATAATACAGCCGTTACGGGCAATATTTCCATACAAGACAGCCAGTCCGCCATCTTTACTGTAGGCGTGCTCCACATTTCGGATACATCCTTCGGCACGATCGGTATCCAGCTCTTTGTAATAACTCTCCTGCGAGCCCATCACATTGTTGCGCACACCCGCCGGAGCTGATTTATATTTTTTGATAGCCACTTCCGACACCCCTTCTTTGGTGATGTCAAACTGCTCAATGGCTTCCGCTAGCGTATGACCATCGACACGCGAAACGGAGGTGTCCAGCAATCCGCCCCGATTCATTTCAGCCAAAATACCCAGGATTCCTCCTGCGCGGTTCACATCTTCAATATGATAGTCTGAATTGGGTGCCACCTTGCACAGGTTAGGTGTGTGCCGCGAAAGCTTGTCAATATCTTCCATTGTAAAATCAACCCCAGCCTCCTGTGCAATAGCCAGGATGTGCAAAACCGTATTGGTCGATCCGCCCATGGCAATATCCAGTTTCATGGCATTTTCAAATACGGCTTTGGTAGCAATTCCACGAGGCGCTACTTTTTCATTGCCATTCTGATAATGATCGTAGGTAATGTCAACAATGCGGTCGGCCGCCTCGGCAAATAGCTTTTTGCGGTTAGCATGTGTCGCTACAATGGTTCCGTTTCCTGGCAAAGCCAGTCCCAGCGCTTCAGCCAGGCAGTTCATCGAATTGGCTGTAAACATACCCGAACAAGAGCCACAGGTAGGACATGCTTCCTGCTCCACGCGCAAAATAGTTTCATCCGAAACCGAATCATCGGCAGCCATCACCATGGCATCGACCAGGTCATAGGCTTTGTCATCAATTTTCCCTGCTTCCATTGGGCCGCCAGAAACAAAAATGGCCGGGATGTTCAAACGCATCGCAGCCATCATCATTCCGGGAGTAATTTTATCGCAATTCGAAATGCAAACCATCGCATCCACCTTGTGCCCGTTGCACATGTATTCCACGCTATCGGCTATTACATCACGCGAAGGCAACGAGTAAAGCATGCCGTCGTGGCCCATGGCAATACCATCATCAATAGCAATGGTATTGAATTCGGCGGCAAAGCATCCGCGCTTTTCAATCAATGCTTTTATTTCCTGACCGATGTGATGCAAATGAACATGCCCCGGAACAAACTGGGTAAAAGAGTTGACGATAGCGATCATGGGTTTGCCAAATTGCTCCTCTTTCACTCCGTTAGCCCTCCAAAGGCTGCGGGCCCCTGCCATTTTTCGTCCTTCGGTAGTTGTGGCTGATCTTAATTTTTTCTGCATTTCAATCCTCTTTAATATTTTTAAAAAAGCCCTTCTCATAAGAGAAAGGCTTTCGAATTTTATTTGTTCAACAATCCCCGGCCTTTCTTAGTAAAACACTAGAATGACGAGTAGAATGACCAGATAAATTGCTGTAAAATGTCTCATAACTAAAAGTCTTATAAATGAAAAAAGCCATTCCCCCTATTGAGAATGGCTATCGGTTATACCAACGTACGACATCCTCACTTCGTTTGCGAAATGACCACGAGAAGAATAATGACGTTAAGTATGATAGCCGGAATTTTCATTTTTTCAATTGTTGATGGAGCAAATGTAAAAATTAATCCGCAAACACAAAATTAATTTGTAAGCAAATAACCGTTTTTTTCGAGAATTTCACAGTTTAAACACACCAACACAAATAAACTAGAAGAATAAATCCTCCAATACGTTATTAAATAACGAAAGTAAGACGGTTTAAATGTTCCCTTCAGATCTAAGCGACAAACAGATACTCACGATAGCAGAGGTCAAAAGTATGGTATTTGCATTTGTCTGAGCTTGAGTTATGGCTGTTCTCCAATCTCTACTTCTTTCCCTGACTCATCCCGACATTTATCGAGACGCGATAGATTCGGACTAATTTTGTATTCGAGTTGGCTGGTCATTAAGTGCAAAATTGAACTCGCAGGCGATATGACCAACTTGGAGATGAACACCTTCCTTCACTTTATTTGCAGCTCACTCCTTTCAGATTAAGCACAATACTAATTACAACGAATTTTAACTATTTTGCAGTCAAAATGATTAACGAACTTGCTAAGCTTTGCAAACCAAGGTTAACACAGGATTATAAAACAGACTGCAGCTAATTACAAGAAAAAAAACACCTAAAAATTAAACTATGAAACTTTTGATTTTGAACTTCTGCTTCGCATGCCTATTGATAAGCTGCACCCAAAACAATAAAGCAATTTTAGAAATCAAAGCTGAGCCTATTCATGCAAAAATAGATGGCAACATTCTTACAGGTCCATCGGTGTTGAACGATTCCAATAGATTTGTATGGGGTGGTAGTGTTATTAAAGGCGATGACAACAAATACCATATGCTTTATGCTACTTGGGAATGTGGCGATTCTATTCCGAAGTTTTCAGACTCCTGGGTATTGCATTCAAAGATAGCCTATGCTGTTTCTGACTATCCCAACCGAGATTTTAAATTTCAAAAAATCGTTCTGAAAGGAAGAGCCTTAGCGGGAGATTCAACCGCATGGGATGCACAAATGGTTCACAATCCACATATCCGAAAATTCAACAATAAGTACTACTTATATTATGTGAGTGCCAAAGATCCGGGTCTTCAACCGACAGGCTCTAAAGGAGAGAAAGTTAATAAACGTAACCGCGTTCAGCAAAGTCAATGCATTGGAGTCATTGAGTTCAATAGTTTTGACGATTTAGTCAATGGCAACTTTAAACGATCAGATACTCCGCTGCTATCACCACGCACCAGAGTGAAACCAGATAATATTGTTGCTCCTTCGCCTTACGGAACAGCCCCTAAACCTGATAATATTATTGTCGTTAATCCGTCGGTAGTTCAGCGCCCCTCCGATGGGAAGTACTTACTATACTTCAAAGGAAATTTTTATAATCCCGGGTGGAGAGGAGTTCATGGCATAGCTATTGCCGATTCACCAACGGGTCCATTCACTGCTACGGAGCATTTTGTGTTTGACATCCGGAACGATGACGGAACCATTGCCAGCGGAGAAGATCCGTATGTTTGGTATCATAACACGCATGAAAAATTCTATGTCATTCTCAAAGATTTTACAGGAAAAATTACTGAAGATAAACCGGGATTAGCACTATTAGAATCTAGCGACGGCATTGAATGGATCAAGCCAATGAGTACTTTCTTCATGAAAAAGGAAGTGATTCTTCAATCTGGAGATACCATAAGCATGAATCGGCTAGAGCGACCGCAACTATTGATTGATAAAAATGGCAACCCAACTGTTTTATACTGTGCAGGAGCAATAACAGAAGTAAACACAAGAACAGATGGAGCATCATTTAATGTGCATATACCACTTACAGCAAACTAAATAATCGAATCTATTCAGCATGTTCCAAAGATTGTGATACTGAAAATGAACTTAAAATTTCATATTCGGCACCACCAACCTCATCACCTCTGATCCTCAAAGGTAAAGGCTAGCAAAACATCGAGAAGCATCATTTTTTTGGTTCATAGCATAAACTTATCGGAAGAATCCTGCGTTGATTTTAGAAGTTTAGTTATTTTCGAAATTAAAAATCAAACAATGGCAAAATTACTCGGTCCACGGACAAACGACGCGGTAGTCAATTTATGGTTATTCATTTTTCGCGTAGCTGCAGGTGGCTTTATGCTGACCCATGGCATCCCCAAGTTTCTGAAATTAATTGAAGGCAATACACAGTTTGCTGATCCTTTTGGAATAGGCCCAACACTTTCACTGATCCTGACTGTTTTTGCTGAGTTCCTGTGTTCCGTCCTGATCATGCTGGGCATTGGAACCCGGTTAGCCAGCATCCCCTTGATTGCAACCATGGGCGTGGCCGCATTTATTATTCATGCTTCAGATTCATTTCAACGCAAGGAAATGGCTTTGCTGTACCTGATCGTTTTCATCACCATTCTGGTGTTTGGAGGAGGCAAATTCGCTCTTGGCAGAGTTTTTCGAGGACGCTAAGCATAGTCGCAAATGCAAAAAAATGATCTGAAATAAGCATACACACCATAAACGAAGCTTCCCATGCCGAACAGGCAGGTGGAAGCTTTTTTTTTACCTGACTTCATCTAGTAGCTAATTTCGATCTAATTTAATTTGGTTTCGGAACCTCCCGCCATTTTAGGGAATGAGCCCTGACAGCTAAATCTCTTAGCTTCAGGAGGCCTGTCTTTAATTCGTATTGATAACCCCCAAATCAATCCTTCCATATCTTGAACTTTGCAAATAGTTTGCGTTAATCCGCTCAATATTACCAAAAAACGCTTTTCAATTTGCTGAATTTTGCTAATTTTAAAATCTCTAGCTGTATATTAATTATTTATTTAGTCAATGAAAATTAAATAACCTATAGGTTCTATGTTACGACTCACCGTTACTTAATCGCATTATAAATCAACTCCTTCCTATCTAAAAAAAACTTAACGTATATGAAAAAAATCTACCTCCACAGCAGCTCTAAGAGTCTTCAAGTCCACAGCTTAGTGCTTATCACAATAAGAAGCAAAACAAAATGTCTACCTAGTTTCACAGAAAAAGACTCATCCAACATAATTATAGAATCCTACTCTCATCAATACAAACAAGCCTTTTGTCCTGTCTTTAGAAACTTACTAAAAATAAAACAAAATAGTCTATGAAACATCTTTTACCTATTTTCATCTTGATATCAATGCTGGCGCCGGTTAAACTGGTCAATGCGCAATTCTCCGGAGATTTTGCACCCGCAAACTGGACTTTATACAGAGTTAGCACTTCTTCTAATGCTAACGTTGACACCTTGGGTGCGCCTTCTTCCATCGTCTTCGAGGGAAATGATTCTGATGCTGGAGATATGGCATTAGATGGGCTTTATGATGAATATTCAATTACTATTCCCGCATCCTATTCGGGCAACAGCATCTCCTTTGACTGGGATTTTACCAATCTTGACGTTGACAACCTTGAAGAATTCTCCTATGTTGTCAATGGTGCTGAAACACTTATAACCTCCATAACATCAATTGGAAGTTCAACAGTTCCGGTGGCTCCCGGAGATGTCTTTGCCTTTCGCATTTTCACTGGCGACGATTGCTGCGGACGAGGGACTCTAACTGTATCAAACTTTAGTTGGACTCCCATTTTTAACAACGGTGCTTCTGCAACATTAACAGTTGACGAAAACTCTGCAGCCACATCAATCAACGATTTGCTGGCCATCACCGATACCGACACAGGAGATCCCTTGACATGGTCTGTAACGACAGTTCCCACTCATGGCAGTCTCAGTGGATTCAACGCTACGGGCACGAGTACAGGCTCATCGGTTACACCAACCGGATTGACCTACACCCCAACAACCGACTATAGCGGCTCCGACTCCTTTGTCATACAGATTAGCGATGAAACAGCAACCGCCGAAATCACCGTGAATGTTACTGTGAAAGCCAGCCAAACCATCACATTCGACGCAATAACGGACAAAACCTATGGTGAGGCAGACTTCACCTTGGGAGATGCCACTACCGACAAAGGCTTGCCTGTAACCTACACCGCTGCCAACCCTTCCATTGTCTCCATAAACGGAAACAACGCCATCATTTTGAAAGCGGGGAACACGACCATTACTGCAAGTCAGGACGGCGATGCGACGCGTGCCGCAGCCACTCCCATTCAACAAACCTTGGTTGTTACCCCAAAAGAATTAACCGTCACAAATGCCGTAGCAGCCAGCAAGGTTTACGATGGCAATACCGATGCAGTAATCAGCGGGGCAACCCTTTCGGGGATACTCGGAAGCGATGATGTTACTTTAGGTAACACTGCAACGGGTAACTTCGCACAGGCTGAGGCAGGCACGAATATAGCCGTAACCACATCGATGACCATCAGCGGTACCGATGCCGAAAACTATACCTTGACGCAGCCTGCGCTAACAGCTGACATCACACAGAAGGCATTAACGATAACTGCCGATGATAAAACAAAAACATACGACGGCGAGGTTTATAGTCCGCTTACGGTAAGTTACTCAGGCTTTGTAACAGGAGAAGATGAAACAGTTCTAAGTGGAAGCTTAAGCTTTAGCGGTACAGCTACCACTACTATTGATGTGGGAAAGGAGTATTTGATTGCCCCCGGAGGACTGACCTCTTCGAACTACGACATTACTTTTGTTAACGGGACGTTGGAAATATATCCTAAATCATTAATCGTAACAGCAGATGATCAAAGCAAGGCATATGACGGCGCTGTATTTAGTCCTTTCACGGTAAGCTACAGTGGTTTTGTAACAGGCGAAGATGAAGATGATTTGGGAGGTATACCGACCTTTAGCGGAACAGCAACTTCTGCAATAGATATTGGAGAAGACTATACCATTATCCCTGGTGGATTGAGTTCCTGGAATTATTCCATTTATTACATTGAAGGAAAATTAGACATCACTAAAAAAGAACTTAATGTATTAAATGCCATGGTAGCCAGCAAGGTTTACGATGGCAATACCGATGCAGTAATCAGCGGGGCAACCCTTTCGGGAGTAGCTGAAGGCGACGATGTTACTTTGGGTAACATAACAACGGGTACATTTGCACAGGCGGAGGCTGGAATGAATATCGCAGTGGGCACATCCATGACCATCAGCGGTGCTGATGCCGGCAAATACACTTTAATACAGCCAACGCTAACTGCCGACATCACGCAAAAAGAACTAACCATAACTGCTGATGATAAAACAAAGACATACGACGGAACGGGTTACAGCCCGTTTACGGTAAGTTATTCCGGATTTATAACAGGTGAAGACGAAAACGACTTGGAAGGAACACTTGCTTTCAACGGCACAGCTACCACGAATTCCAATGTAGGAGAAAATTATGTCATCACCCCGGGAGGATTAAGCTCATTGAACTACAACATCACGTTTGTTGACGGCCACTTAGACATTGCTCAAATGGCACTGACCGTGACTGCTGATGCCGGACAAACAAAAGTGTATGGCGAAGCAGATCCTACATTCACATACGCAGTTGCTCCCGCTTTGGTGGGTGGCGACAGCTTCTCGGGTGAGCTAACCCGAGCGGCTGGTGAAGATGTTGACTTGTATGCGATCACTCAGGGTACATTAACAGCAGGTTCGAACTACGACCTCAACTTTGTCAGCAACGATTTCAGCATCACACAAAAAGCCATTACAGTGACTGCCGATGCCGGACAAACAAAAGTGTACGGCGAAGCAGACCCGGTATTCACTTACACGTTTGCTCCCGCTTTGATAAGTGGTGACAGCTTCTCGGGTGAATTGAGCCGCGAAGCTGGTGAAGATGTTGACTTGTATGCGATCACTCAGGGTACATTGACAGCAGGTTCGAACTACGACCTCAACTTTGTCAGCAACGATTTCAGTATTACGCAAAAAGCCATTACGGTGACGGCTGATGCCGGGCAAACAAAAATCTATGGCGAAGCAGACCCGGTATTCACTTACGCAGTTGCTCCTGCCCTAGTGGCTGGTGACAGCTTCTCGGGTGAATTGAGCCGCGCAGCTGGTGAAGATGTTGACTTGTATGCGATCACTCAGGGTACATTAACAGCAGGTTCGAACTACGATCTCAGCTTTGTCAGCAACGATTTCAGCATCACACAAAAAGCCATTACGGTGACTGCCGATGCCGGACAAACAAAAGTGTACGGCGAAGCGGACCCGATATTTACTTACGCAGTTACTCCCGCCTTAGTGGCTGGTGACAGCTTCTCGGGTGAACTAACCCGCGTAGCTGGTGAAGATGTTGACTTGTATGCCATCACTCAGGGTACATTAACAGCCGGAGCGAACTACGACCTTAGCTTTGTCAGCAACGATTTCAGCATCACACAAAAAGCCATTACAGTGACTGCCGATGCCGGACAAACAAAAATCTACGGCGAAGCAGACCCTGTATTCACATACGCAGTTGCTCCCGCTCTGGTGGGTGGCGACAGCTTTTCAGGTGAGCTAACCCGCGCAGCTGGTGAAGATGTTGACTTGTATGCGATCACTCAGGGTACATTGACAGCAGGTTCGAACTACGACCTCAACTTTGTCAGCAACGATTTCAGTATTACGCAAAAAGCCATTACGGTGATGGCTGATGCCGGGCAAACAAAAATCTATGGCGAAGCAGACCCGGTATTCACTTACGCAGTTGCTCCTGCCCTAGTGGCTGGTGACAGCTTCTCGGGTGAATTGAGCCGCACAGCTGGTGAAGATGTCGACTTGTATGCGATCACTCAGGGTACATTAACAGCAGGTTCGAACTACGACCTCAGCTTTGTTAGCAGCGATTTCAGCATCACGCAAAAAGCCATCACGGTGGCTGCCAATGCCGGACAAACAAAAATCTATGGCGAAGCAGACCCGGCATTCACTTACACGTATACTCCTGCCTTGGTGGGTGGAGACAGATTCTCGGGTGAATTGAGCCGCACAGCTGGTGAAGATGTTGACTTGTATACGATCACTCAGGGTGCATTAACAGCCGGAGCCAACTACGACCTTAGCTTTGTCAGCAACGATTTCAGCA
>NZ_JBQYLH010000017.1:0-88476 GCF_052677165.1 Sunxiuqinia sp. sy24 | reverse complement strand
CATCACACAAAAAGCCATTACAGTGACTGCCGATGCCGGAAAAACAAAAATCTATGGCGAAGCAGACCCGGTATTCACTTACGCAGTTGCTCCTGCCTTAGTGGCTGGTGACAGTTTCTCGGGTGAATTGAGCCGCGCAGCTGGCGAAGATGTTGACTTGTATACGATCACTCAGGGTACATTAACAGCCGGAGCCAACTACGACCTTAGCTTTGTCAGCAACGATTTCAGCATCACACAAAAAGCCATTACAGTGACTGCCGATGCCGGAAAAACAAAAATCTATGGCGAAGCAGACCCGGTATTCACATACGCAGTTGCTCCCGCTCTGGTGGGTGGCGACAGCTTTTCAGGTGAGCTAACCCGCGCAGCTGGTGAAGATGTTGGGGCCTACGCGATATCTCAAGGGACATTGACAGCCAGTACCAACTATGACCTCAACTTTGTTAGCAACAATTTCAACATTATGCAAAAAGCCATTACCGTGACTGCCGATGCCGGACAAACAAAAGTATATGGTGAAGCAGATCCTACATTCACATACGCAGTTGCTCCCGCTTTGATAAGCGGCGACAGCTTCTCGGGTGAACTGACCCGCGCAGCTGGTGAGGATGTTGACTTGTATGCCATCACTCAAGGTACATTAACAGCCGGAGCGAACTACGATCTCAGCTTCGTCAGTAGCGATTTCAGTATTACGCAAAAAGCCATCACGGTGGCTGCCAATGCCGGACAAACAAAAATCTATGGCGAAGCGGACCCGATATTCACTTACACGTTTGCTCCCGCTTTGATAAGTGGCGATATCTTTTCGGGCGAATTGAGCCGGGCAGCTGGTGAAGATGTTGACTTGTATACGATCACTCAGGGTACATTGACAGCCGGAGCAAACTACAACCTCAACTTCGTCAGCAACGATTTCAGCATCACACAAAAAGCCATTACGGTGACTGCTGATGCCGGACAAACAAAAGTATATGGCGAAAAAGATCCTATATTCACATACGCAGTTGCTCCCGCTTTGGTGGGTGACGACAGTTTCTCGGGTGAGCTAACCCGCGCGGCTGGTGAAGATGTTGACTTGTATGCCATCAACCAAGGTACATTGACAGCCGGAGCGAACTACGATCTCAGCTATGTCGGCAACGATTTCAGCATCACACAAAAAGCCATTACGGTGACTGCTGATGCCGGACAAACAAAAATCTACACTGAAGCAGACCCGGTATTCACTTACGCAGTAGCTCCCGCTTTGATAAGCGGCGACAGCTTCTCAGGTGAACTAATCCGCGTAGCTGGTGAAGATGTTGGGGCCTACGCGATATCTCAAGGGACATTGACAGCCAGTACCAACTATGACCTGTCGTTTGTTGGCAATGACTTCAGCATTCTACAAAAACTCATTACCATTACTCCTGATGCCGGACAAACAAAAATCTACGGCGAAGCAGATCCGGCAGTATTTACCTATTCGGTTTCTCCTGCATTGGAGAGTGGTGATTCGTTTAGCGGACAGTTATCAAGAGTGCCCGGCGAGAAGGCAGGTTCCTATGCCATCACTCAAGGTAGTTTGAGTGCAAGTTCGAATTACGAGCTGTCCTTGGCCAGTGAAACATTCACTATCGAACCAAAATCGCAAAGCATCAGCTTCAACCCAATTCCCGCGAAGCACCTGGAAACCGATGCGGATTTCATGCTTGCAGCCACTGCAAGTTCTGGTCTGCCGGTTACCTACAGCTACACCTATAATGCTGCAGAAGCTCCTGCAACCGTTTCAGAAGATGGATTCGTGAGCTTGATGACTTCGGGAGAAGTTGAAGTTACAGCTTCGCAAGCAGGGAACGCAAACTACCTGCCTGCCGAGCCGGTCATCCAGCGTTTGACCATTACAAGTTCGGATGCTAGTATCCACAGCTTGACGATCGACGGCGAAGGATTCGTCCACCCGGAACAGGAATTCTTTTATCGGATGGATTGCGACAACCAAGAGCCGTCAATAACAATAAACTACAGTACTGACCCCAATGCCAGCTCTAGCGAACCAAATCCATTGGTGATTGCAACACCGGCTCGGGGGATTTACAGTCAAAGCGTAACCATCACCTCTCAAGACGGAACCCAGCAACAAACCTATCACATCACTATTGAAAAGCGCTTCGACTTTGATGAAATTATCAAACAGAAGTACAACAACGTGTTGTTGGTAAACAACAACCCAGCAACCAACGGCGGCTATCGTTTTGTGACTTTCAAGTGGTATAAAAACGGCCAGCTGATTGGAACCGGACAATACTATTCCGCAGGACAAAATGCTTCGGACGTGTTGGATCCAAACGCTTCCTATTCGGCCGAATTAATTACCGACGAAGGAGAAGTGATTCAGGTCTGTGATTTCAATATTGATTTGGACGACACCTTTACGCTGACAGCAAGTCCCAACCCGGTAAGAGCGGGAAGCACGATTGAAATAGCAACCAACTACAGCGACAATATGCTAAGCGACCGCACGGTGCAAATCACCAGTCTCTATGGTGCACCGGTAATCCGACAGGTATCGGCCAGCAACAACAACACCATTACTCTTCCCAACAGCATGGCGCCGGGAACTTATGTGGTGACAACAGTTGCATCAGGAGTCATCCTCACCACCAAAATCATTGTTCAGTAATTCGTCTGGTAGCATTAAAAAAAATAAACAACATGAATCATTTCAAATTCAACCAATACAAACCAATACTGATTGCAGCTATCCTGCTATTAGCAGCAGGAACAGCGAAAGCCCAATATTACCAATTGCCGAAGGGAGAGCTTTCGGTTTACCTGAAAGGGCTCAACTCGAAATTGAATATAGACATGGGTGAAAACGGCGACAGTGACACTCGCTACGGTGCCGGCTTCGGTGTCCAGTATAATTACTACTTTGCACGGAGCTGGAGCTTTTCGGGTGCCTTGGAATACCAATCGTATCGCTCCAAAACCACCCTCGACAACTTTACCGACAGCTACAGCCTGAGTGATGCTGAGGGCGACGACATGATTTTCCGTAGCTCGGCTAGTGTATACCAAGAATGGCAATCGGTCGGCATGCTGAACATTCCGCTGCGCATTCAGTGGGAAACCAAAGGCCATTCGACCAAGCTGTTTTCAGCAACCGGAATCCAGTTGGGCCTTCCGCTTGTTGCCAACTACACGGCAACAGCCTTTGGCTTGGAAACTTCCGGCTACTTTCCGCAATGGGATGCCCATTTGACCAGTCCGCGTTTTATGGGGTTCGGAAGCTGGAAAGCACATAACAGCGGTAAAGAAAAATTGAAACTAAAAACCAGCTATTCATTTCTATTCGAGCTAGGTATAAAACGGGAACTAAAAGCATTTCGCCACCTGTACGTGAGTGCCTATGTGGAACTTGGACTGAACGACCTTGTGAAAGGAAATAACCCGCAAGCGCCCCTTATCGGCTACGATGTCAATAATCCGACTGAGTTCCAATATGCCTCGCTTATTTACAGTTCTCCGCAAACCGTCGGCGACAATTATGTGCATAAAGTCACTAGTCAAAGCTTCGGCTTCCGAATGCGTTACGCTTTCAGCTGGTAGCAAATCGCGGAGCAAAAAAGGTTTCGAAATAACACAAAAGCACTTCAGTTCGCTGAGGTGCTTTTTTCGTTTCAAAATCACTGTTTCGTCCTCCCTCACTGGATTTCATTTTTTCCGCTCGTTCGCCTTGCGGCAATATGGTAAAATCGGCACCAAAAACCCTGACCAACCAAGAAATATAGTTTCCCAAGGGCGTTGCCCTGCGCTGATGCTATGGCCCCATTGGGGCGAAATCACACAGGTATAAAACAAAGCTTAACAGGTAGGTAGAAGCATTTTCTTTTCGCCCAAGTTCATCGACTCAACGATTTATGGCATAAATAAAAAATGTAAGCTTTAATGTCTCAAGCGATGTGCGTGAATGCAAGAAAAACAGGTAATTCATCCGCGTATTACCGCTGGCTGATTTTCCTGAAACTCATGTTGCTAAAACCGAAAATAAATAAACGGTTGCAGGTTGCTTTGAGCCACCAGAGCAATAAGCAATAGTATAAGCACGACCAGAGGGATTTGCCCCCAAGCAGGAAGTGAGATAAACGCTCCTCGTAGCTTTTCCTTGTATCGGTTAGGAGTCCAGACTAACACCAATCCAAGAAAAAAAACAAGCAATACCCACTGATAACTCTGCCAGCCCAGATGCAAGTTTTCGGGAAAAAAATGAAACCGTAGCTGATAAAAAAACTGTTGAATGGTACTATAATCGCGCGCCCGGAAAAAGAGCCAAGCCAAACTCACAACCTGAAAAGTAAAAAATACAGAAACGATCTTTTTCCAGCTTCTGGTTTTCGCTCCCAGAGCAAAGGTATTCCGAATCAATTTTTCCATCACCAAACCCAATCCATGAATAGCTCCCCATATTAGAAACCGCAAGTTGGCTCCGTGCCATAAGCCACCAAGAATCATGGTAATGAATACATTTATCACTGTTCGCCCAAGCCCTTTCCGGTTTCCACCCAACGGAATGTACAAGTAGTCACGTAGCCAAAGCGACAGGGAAATATGCCAGCGATGCCAGAAATCGGTCAAGCTGGTAGCTTGGTATGGTGCGTTGAAATTTACAGGTATTTTAAAACCGAGAATCAACGCCAAGCCAATGGCGATGTCGGTATAGCCCGAAAAGTCCCCATAAATCTGGATGGAATAGGCATAAACAGACAACAGGTTTTCCAGCCCCGAATAAGCTAGCGGTGCCTCAAAAGTACGATCGACCAAGTTAAGAGCCAGAAAATCGGCAATGACCATCTTCTTAAACAGCCCCTTGGTAATCAAAAAAATGGCATGACTGAATTCTTCCTTTTTTAAGCTAAACTTCTGATACAGCTGTGGAATAAACGAGGAAGCACGAACAATGGGACCGGCTACCAACTGCGGAAAGAAACTCAAATAAAAGCTAAAGTCCAGCGGATTTTTCACCACTTTCGAATCTCCCCGATAAACATCAACCAAATAGCTAATGGCCTGAAAAGTGTAAAACGAAATTCCAATCGGCAACAAAATCGAATCTTCATCAAGCAAACTGCCAACAGCTCGATTGACCAACCAACCAACCCAGTTAAAAACCTGCCAATCGGTTTGAAACACCCAATTGACCTGCTCCACGAAAAAATACGCATACTTAAAGTAAGCCAAAACCAACAAGTTTAAACCCACAGCAGCGATCAAACAAAACCGCTTTCGCGATTGCGCATGAATCCACAGGCCGAAGCCATAATTCACCAAACACGAAAAGGCCAGCAGAAGCAAAAAAGCGCCATTCATTTGGTAATAAATAAACCAACTGATGACAAGCAAATACACATTTCGAACTGCATTTCGCTGATACACCAACGAATAAAGTCCCAAAAAAGCCGTAAAGGCAATCCAAAAAGCTAGCCCGGTATAAAACAAAGGTTCCTCAGGATGGTACTGCCATATACTTTGGATGCTATGTATGATCGATTCATTCATCGGCAACCAAGTCATCTGTTTTGTTTAACTCCTTCAAAAGCAAACGTGCCAATTCTTCACCAACAACAGCTGCTCCTTCGGCCGAGAAATGCACATAATCCGTTCGCCCCAAAGCCGGGCTTCGCTTCACCCATTGGCTCATGGCACCTTTCCCGCCCATAAAAGCCTGCAAGTCCCAAAAAGCAATCCGATTTTGCATGGCTATTTCGTACTGAATGGCCTTAACTTGCGGAATATTCGGGTAGGAAGAATAGTGCCCATCCTGTTTTTGAGCCATGTCGGAAACTCCGACAATCAGAATAGGGACTTCTGGTCGAATGCTTTTTAGATACGAAATCTGTCTTTGGAAATACCTGCGAAAATGGGCATAGTCATTCGATTGATAAGGCACCAGGTTCACCCCAAAATGCAACACAAACAAACCAACATTTACTTGATCCAACATTTGGCAAATGGTCTCCTGATTGGATGCATGAAAAGTTGGATAAGACAACCCGCGCAAAGCAATATTGTCAACCAGCACCCCTGTCCCGGATTCCAATGACAAGCCGGCAATGTTCAAGGTATCTTTAGCCAGAAAGTCGAAATGAATATCTTCAGGTGTCCGGTTAAACTGAAAATCAAGTGTGGACACCTTTTGGTGTGGCAGCAAATAGCCGGAATAGATCACTTCTCGCCCCTGTCGTACGATCACCCGACAGCTGTCGCGAGCCGTATAATACAGCTTCATCAGTTCATAATCCGGTTGGGGACTCAGGCGTTTGATCCGTTTAATCCGAAACCATCCTTCCGGGTTAGCAGCAGTCAGCAGAGCATTTTTAAACAACAAACTTTCGTTGACAAAATCTTTATCCTTAAAGGTCTTGATTTCCCATCCATCGGAGGGCTCAATCAGCAATTGATGTTGGATATTGTAATACTCGTCCAGCGCCACAAAACCAGGCCCCCTACCTGCATAGTTCGCTTGCAACCGTTTTCGCAACACCGATGTAATCCGGTCATTTTCAATTTGAGAATCGCCAAAGTACAGAATCCGAACAGGTAAGCCTGAATGCAGCACTGACTGCAATCGCTCAGCAAGAAAATGAAAGTGCAGAGAATCGGTCTTAGCAAAACAGAAAGGGGTTGGCCGAAAAAGCACGACCTCCTCGTCTTGCTCCTTAACCATTTCGTCAGCAGACACACCCTCGTAACGAAGAGAGTCGGCTATTGGAGTATCCTGTAGGGCTGAATCAAGCACCATTTCTCCATATTCCGGAGCCAAATTAGGCATTGCCGGGTCATCCTTCCACAACAAAAGGAGAACGGTAAAAATTAGCAGTAGAATAAGAAAGTATACGAATTCCCGTATAGGTGTCATGTTGCGAATTTAGCTTCTCTCTAAAAGTAAAGCTAAATTCGTGTATCTGCAAATGCCTGAAAAACTTCCTTAAGACCGACTTTGAATTTTCAGTTTTTGTCCGACCTGAATCTTGTTCGCATTGCGAATATTGTTCCACCGCATAATGTCGTTATTCGACACTCCGGGAAACTTCCGGGCAATGGACCAAAGATTGTCTCCCCGACGAACCGTATAATAAACGTACTTCCCATCGGCACTAGTCTGCGTGCTGGCTGAGGTGGTTTTCGTTACCGGAGTTTTCTTCTTGTAGGCTTGCTTTTCGGCGAAATTCATACGATTTACACTGGCAAAAAAGTCAGCTTGTCCCTGAGGTACGTATATCGCCAGTTTTTGTCCAACACGAATCAGGTTTCTACTGATATTATTCCAGTAGCGTAAGTCAGAAACCCGCACGTGAAACCATTCTGAAATATAGCCCAAGTTATCGCCTGACTTTACCGTATAAAGCACCTTGTCTTTGCCGCTAATATTCGAGACATGATGGCTATTGCTGCTTTTGGGGTTGATGATTTCGTTATTGGGGAAAAATTCATCTCGCTTAAACGCATAAATAGCATCCTCATTATCGATGAACTCCGCAACCGATTCGATTGGTATTTTCAGCGCGTAATGCTTATCCTTTTTCGCCGGAATAATATTCATGCGGTATTGTGGATTAAGTGCCTCCAGAGCTTCAACAGGAATGTTTGCCATCGCTGAAACCTGATCAAAATGAAGATAACTATTGATCATGATTGTATCCGTAACAATTGGAAAATCGGGGTACCGCACTTGCAGGTTATGCTCCTTGTAATTGTTCATCACATAAGCTGCAGCAATAAAAGCCGGTACATACCCCCGGGTTTCGCGTGGCAAGCGATAATAAATGGACCAATAATCGCGTGCGCCACCGGAGCGACGAATCGCTTTATTCACATTACCCGGACCACAGTTATAGGCTGCAATCACCAAATGCCAGTTTTTATAAATCTTATATAAATCTCTCAGGTAGCGTGCAGCCGCATCGGTTGACTTTACCGGATCGCGCCGTTCATCCACAAATGTTCCGATCTCGAGTCCCAGCATTTTCCCTGTTCCATACATAAATTGCCACAAGCCAACGGCATTGGCCCGTGAGCGAGCTGTCGGATTCAATGCTGATTCAATAATAGCCATGTACTTCAACTCCATGGGCATATCATATTTATCAAGGGCTTCCTCAAAAATTGGAAAATAAAAATTGGCCAGCCCTAACATCATCTCCACTTGGTCGCGACGACGCTGGGTATATAGTTGGATAAAGTTCTTAACTGTTTTATTGAAGGATAAATCAACGTAACTGTCAATCGCCTGCAAACGATCAATGTAAACTGAATCGGGGATAGACACAACTGGCAGACTATCTTGCATGCCCCCCCCAGAAGGCATCTCAAACACGTTTTGGATGTACCAGGAATTCAACAAACTATCAATCTTTTCAGCAAAAAGATCATTCAGATTTTCGTCAGGAATACGATATTTCTTTTCATACCCTTCAACGCTATCTAAAGCCACCACCTCAATGCTGTTCACACGCTTTACAACTTCCTTATCACTCCTATCAGCAAAGACGTTCATCACGGCCAAACTGATTAAAAAAACTCCTGCTAATCCTAGTTTTCTCGTCATATCCTCCCCTTAAAATCTTATATTTAAATTAACCCCTAATGCTCTTTGATCGGCACAATACACTGGCCCCGGAGCCCATTTAAACGTCAAATCGTCACTAATGTCGAAATCGAAAAAATGAGCATCGACACTGGCATCGATTATATTGAGCACATAAAATGCAGCTGTCGAAATAATAACCAGGTCACGATTACGCCTGGCGTTATTCTTTGCCCGTCCAAGTCTGTCGGTAAACTGTTGCATCTGACTGTCCCAACGTCCATCCTCATTAAACTCCTGAAAGGAATTTGTGTTTGGATCATCATCCACAATATCGGCGTAAGCCTGCCTGTATACCATGTATTGATCATTATTCCAGTCGATGAAATAACCGAAAGCACCAAAGCCAATATAAATCAACGGAACTTTCCAGTATTTCTTATTATAGATCTGCCCCATCCCTGGCAAAATGGCCGAATAGATTGTCGCCTTACGAGGCGAATGCGCTGGTTTCTCGAGCGCCACGGCAACACTATCGACAGCTGTTACTTTCTGGGCAGATGCAATAAATCCTGTTGATAAAAACAGGATTACTAGTACGGCTTTTAATATATCGTTCAATGTTTTCTTTTTTTGAAATCGAATTAGCCATTTCGTTTGTCAAGAATGCTAATAATTCGCTCCAGGTCTTTTGGCGACCCAAACGGGATAACGATCTTTCCTTTCCCTTTATTGTTGAGCGAAAAGTCAACTTTTGTATTAAAAAAGCGACTCAGGTGTTCCTGCAACTCTCCATATTCTGCCGGATGCTTTTCCTTGGGGACTGATGCGGCCGATTTCTTTTCAGTAGAATTAAGCTGACGAACCAGCTCTTCCACCTTGCGAACGGAGAGGTCATTTATCAGAATCTCCTCATAAATTGCTAATTGATCTTCCGGATTTTGAATATTAACCAAGGTGCGGGCATGTCCCATCGAAATGGTTTTGTCCACAATTCCTTTTTGAATCAAAGCGGGCAGTCGTAACAAGCGTAAATAATTTGACACGGTAGAACGCTTCTTGCCTACCCGGTCGCTCAAACTCTCCTGAGTCAATTGGCATTCCTCAATCAACCGCTGATAAGAAAGTGCTATTTCGATGGCGTCCAGATCCTCACGCTGAATATTTTCTACCAAGGCCATTTCCAACATGCCTTCATCTTCGGCCTTACGCACATAAGCCGTTATTGTGCTTAGCCCTGCCAGCTTTGAAGCTCGAAAGCGACGTTCACCAGCAATAATCTGGTATTTATGATCTGCAACCTTGCGAAGTGTAATCGGTTGAATAATGCCAATTTCGTTGATGGAAGCAGCCAATTCCTTCAGTGCTTCTTCATCAAATTTTGTCCGGGGTTGAAACGGGTTCGCTTCAATTTCTTCAATTGCTATTTCACTGATGGATGAACCAGCATCGTATTCTCGATCACGATCCGCATCATCAATCAAAGCACCTAACCCTCTACCCAATGCATTCCTTTTTGCCATTATTACGCGAATTTTTTAATCTATTACTTTTTCTGATTTTTTAACCTTCGTAAGATCATTCTTCTGCACAATCTCCCGAGCCAAGTCCATGTAATTTTCAGCTCCACGCGAACTGGCATCATATAAAACTACTGGCTTGCCATAACTGGGAGCCTCACTAAGTCTGATGTTTCTTGAAATTGTAGCTTCAAAAACCATATCCCCAAAATGAGTGCGTACTTCTTCCAACACCTGATTCGACAAGTTTAACCTGGAATCGTACATCGTCAATAAGAAACCTTCAATTTCCAGCTCAGGATTTAATCGAGTCTGAATAATTTTGATGGTATTCAGCAGCTTTCCTAGACCTTCCAAAGCGAAATATTCGCATTGGACCGGAATGATAATTGAATCGGCAGCTGTCAGCGAATTAACGGTTATCAGACCAAGGGATGGCGAACAATCAATCAAAATAAAATCGTAATCATCTCTAAGCTTCTCAATCACCACTTTCATCACTTTTTCCCGATTGGGCAAGTTGAGCATTTCAATCTCAGCACCAACCAAGTCAATGTGTGAAGGGATCAGATCCAATCCTTCAATTTCAGAATTAAAAATGATTTCCCGTGGATCAATATCGTCTACGATACATTCATAAATACTGGTTTTTACATCTCTGACATCAAACCCGATTCCGGAAGTAGCGTTTGCCTGAGGGTCAGCATCAATTATCAACACTTTATATTCTAAGACAGCCAAACTGGCTGCCAAATTAATCGCTGATGTTGTTTTTCCTACGCCTCCTTTTTGGTTGGCTAGTGCAATAACTTTTCCCATAGTACTTTTACTGATTTTCGCTGAGTTCCAAAGTTAATATTTTATGCATAAAATGATCGAGGAATTGCAAAATTAAATTGTGATTCTGCCTAATACTCTGATCCTAAAAATCTTAATTTATCTTGTATTTTAAATCTTTAGAGCTTCCCTTTTAAGCTTCTCTTTATCAATTGGTACGACACCTGATTTCTCACACACAAGTCCACCTGCGAGGTTTGAAAGCTGCGCCATAAACTTGATTGGCAGGCGTGCTGCCAGACAAAGACTAGCCACGGCAATCACCGTATCTCCAGCTCCCGAAACATCCGCAATATCGCGGATCTCCGCCGGAAAGTAACTCTGTGTTAATCCGTTACTAATGATCACCCCCAATTCGGACAGGGTAATAAATATCGCCCCCATTTTTTTGTCCTTTTTAAACTTCTCAGCCGCTTCCAAAATAGCCTGGAAGTTATTCTTGTCAACAGGTAGTTCCAGTCCTTCCTTAAACTCTCTAAAATTGGGTTTGAAAAGATCTACCCCAGTATAATTGTTAAAGTTCCGCTTCTTTGGATCAACCGCAATTAAAATCTTTTTCGAGTGCGCCAGTCGAGTTATTCTGTCAATTAACGATTGAGTAATCATTCCCTTGTCATAATCAACAAATACAATGACATCAAACTTTTGCGCAGCGACAAGTGTCACAATACGATTATAAACACGGTTCTCCAGATCGGCATCAATCAGTTCAGTCGTCTCTTCATCAACCCGGACAACCTGCTGTCGGGCACTCATAATTCGGGTTTTCACCGTTGTTTGCCGACTATCGGTCCGCAGAATTCCAGCCTCCGACAAACCTCTTTTTTCAAGCAGCTGCATAAAAATGTCGCCTTTCAAATCGTTTCCGATTAGCGAAACCAGAACAGGTGTTGCTCCCAGCGCCTGCAAGTTTAACGACACATTACCTGCTCCTCCGATTCGATTTTCCAGCTGACCGACGGAGACAATGGGTATCGGAGCCTCGGCCGAAATTCGATCAATAGATCCCCACAAATACGAATCGACCATGGCATCACCAACAACAAGTGCTCTGATGCTGGAAAATGTTTTAAAAACCGCTTCTACCTTTAGTTTCGTCACTGCCTAATTTGAGTTTATAACCTACAAAAGTAGTAAAAATTGAAAGTGCTAAAAATAATAATGATTTTCGGATAAAAGCTCAGGTTCCAAAGCTTGCATCCTCTGCTAATCTCTACTGACTTGCCGTATAAAAGCTCTTCTATATTTTCTAATTTCGTGACTTCGAATTAAACTTGAAACCGGAGACTGAAAACCTCTTGACTTACATCGGATCAACATCAGCATAAATAACCAGGCCAGTATTATTGGGGAGCGATTTAACCTGATCAATCGAATCCATCAGTATTTTCTTTCCCTGTCCCAGCGCTTTGTTCTTATCCAATTTTAGCCAAATTTCTTTTTGATACCAGGATTGAATTCTTCCGACAACCGGATATTCCGGCCCCAGCACCTGATTACGAAATACCGTCCGCAACATGCCTGCCAACTGATTAGCCCCCAAATCCAGCCGCTCCCGGTTTTTATGCTTGACGACAATTTTGATCAACCGAAAATACGGCGGATACCGAAAAAGTTTACGTTCCATCATCTGCCGGTTAAACAGTTGATTGAAGTTGTTGTCAACCACCTCCTGCAGCACCTCATGTGTCGGCTGCGACGATTGAATCACCACCTTGCCCCGCTTTCCCTTACGACCCGCTCGACCACTCACCTGTGCCATCAACTGAAACGAACGCTCAAACGACCGAAAGTCCGGGTAATTAAGCAATTGGTCACCATTCAGAATTCCAACCACCCGCACATGATCAAAATCAAGCCCCTTGGTAACCATTTGAGTCCCGACCAGCAAATCAATTTGCCGATTCTCAAACTTATAAATCAGTTGCTCAAAAGAACGGCGGGCGCGCGTCGTATCCATATCCATCCGTGCAATACTGGCGCTGGGAAAAAGCAGGCCCAGTTCCTCCTCGATCTGTTCGGTCCCAAACCCTTTGGTTTGAATATCTTCGGACGGACAATCGCCACAATGAGTAGGCACCCCTGTGGTATGCCCACAATAGTGACAAACCAAGCCAGACCGAAACTTGTGGTAGGTCAAACTTACATCACAGTTCTTACATTTGGGAATCCATCCACAGCTTGTGCATTGCATGTAGGGAGCAAATCCTCGCCGGTTCTGAAACAAAATCACTTGCTCCTTGTTCTCAAGTGCCAGCTTTACCTCATCATACAAAGCTGGCGTAAGCAAAGACATCATTTGCTTCTGGCGAGTGGCTTTCCTGATATCCGCAACCACAATTTCCGGCAATTCGATTCCCTTGTAACGCTCCTTAAGCTCGACCAGCGCATACTTTCCCAGCTTGGCATTAAAATAACTTTCAAACGAGGGGGTAGCTGTTCCGAGCAAAACCGGCGCCTGATGAATTTGACCTAGAACTACCGCTAGATCTCTGGCGTTATAGCGTGGTGCCGGATCAAACTGCTTGTAACTATTTTCATGTTCCTCATCAACAATAATAAGTCCCAGCTTCTTAAAAGGCAGGAAAACAGCCGACCGGGCTCCGATGACCACTTGGTAGGACTCTTTACTATCATTCAGAATATTGAACCAGATTTCAACTCGCTCGGCATCATTGAATTTGGAGTGATAAATTCCGGCCCGATCACCAAAAGCTCGTTTAAGGCGGGTGATCAATTGTGAGGTCAAGCCAATTTCAGGAACCAGGTACAACACCTGCTTGCCTTCGGCTAAAACCTCCTCAATTAGTTTAATGTAAATCTCTGTTTTTCCGCTTGAAGTCACCCCGTGCAACAATACCGGGCGATTGGTCTGAAACTCCTTCTTCAACTGTTGCAAGGTTCTCTCCTGTGCTTCATTCAAATCATAAAGGTATTGGTCATCGGTATGGTTCATCTCCAACCGTCCAATCTCAACCGACTCAACGGCAAGAATATCCTTTTCGACCAAGGCTTTTAAAACAGCATCTGAAACCCCACTTTGCTCCAGCAATTCCTTCTTTGGGAGTCGGCTCTTCTGATCAAAACTGTAGCTAGTTTCATGTAAGAAAAACTCTAGAAGCTCTTTTTGTTTCCGGGCTTTATTTATTTCTTCGAATACCTTCTCGATGTGTTCTGTCGAAGAAATTCGCTCCGATAGCTGCACAAACGCAATTGTTTTAGGTTTGTAGCTGTCCTTCAGCTTCTCTTCCATCAAAATCGCATTCTTCTCCAGCAATACCTTCAATGTTGCATACGAAGATTTCTTACCCAAGAACTGATTAATTTCCCGAATATTGGCTTGCCCTCGCCCTTGTAGCATTAAAAGCAAGGCTTCCTCTTCACCTGTCAACGAACTGGCAAGATCGAAATTGGGGTTAAAACTAACATTAGACTGGCTTTCCAGTTTCAAAGCTGAAGGCAATGCTGCTTTGAAAACTTCGCCTAACGAACAACAATAATAATGGGCTACCCATTCCCAAGCTATAATTTGAGCCTGATTAACAATGGGATCGTGATCCAGGATGCCATCGATCTCCTTCAGCTCAAAATCCCCTTTCGGATGCTGGTAATGCAGTCGATAAACCAAAGCCGAAAAGAACTTACGGGCTCCAAATTGCACTACAACCCGAATACCAACTTTCATATTGGGCTCAAAGCCTGGCGACACCCGATACGTAAATTTATCACGCAGCGGCAGGGGTAATATAACATCGGCAAACATCTGGCTTGACATACTACAAACATCGGAATTTTTATCCGTTTTGAAGAAAGACAAGTCGATTTTCAATTTGAACAATACGTAAGAACTAAACAGCCAGAGTACTCAGACGAAAGTTAAATTCTTCCGATTTAGAAATGCAGGCAAAACCCAAAAGGCTTACTCCTCAATAGACTATTTCGGATAAACACAAAAGACCCCGAGGCATAGCCCCGAGGTGTTTTCTAAATCATATCTATTTGAACTCACACTAACTGTGCATGAAAAACTTATCGAATACTAAAAGTTACTCGACGTGCTAACTGGCGGGCATTTGGAGAGCTCTCATCAACACTCGCATCTTCGCCTTTTCCTTCGGTATGAAGGCGTGATTTCTCGATTCCAGATTTAGCCAAAACGTCAGCAACTGCTTCAGCACGTTTGGTTGACAGCTTCTTATTGTAATCTTCTGTTCCTTTTTCATCAGCATAACCAACCAAGTTGACGCTAACTCCTGCATTTTTCATCATATAAGTTCTTAGGACATTAATGGCATCAGCAGCACTCTTATCAACTTTTGAGCTATTGAAATCGAAGAAGATATTGACATAGCCTTCGTTAATTAAGCGAGCAATTACATCTTCATCAGCATTAGTCAACAGGGCCACCTGAGCATCCAAATCATCCACGCGTTTATTCAACTTGTCATCAGCATCTTTAACTTTTTGTGCATCTTCTTCGCGTGATTTCTTAATCTGAGCTTCCAGGTCAGCAATGCGTGAATCCATAAGTGCCAGGTACTCATTTTCACGAACTCTCCAATCAACATGAGTTTCATTTCTACCTAAGTAATACGAAATTCCAATAGTGCCGTTAAAAACAAACGGTTCGTTATTTCTCTGTGCACGACCATCCCACGTCCGGTTTTGACGAACATTAAAGCCCATTGTTCCATCAATATTAAGCGATACGCGGGAAGACAATTTAATTTGACCTGTTAAACCAGCCAGAGCAGTGCCGAAATGGTCTCCACTCGAAATATTGTCATAATCTAACACACCGACACCAAAACCACCATGTGCCAATAGGTTAAAGGTCTGCGTCCAGGTTTCAAAATGAAGTAAACGTCCAACGCCAATCACACCTTGAATATCAAACTGGTATTGCTTGGTCGTAAAATCAAGGGTCGACTCTTCCGCTTGAAAATTATTGTAAATAAGACCTGCTTTTAAACCAAAAAATTCATTGAACATGTAACGAGCTCCCAGCTCACCAGACAAGAAGTCAGGAGTTGCCGTACTATAATCTCGTGCCACATTTCGGTAAGGCTTTGTTAAGCCAATACCCGCATCAATAGACCAGTGATTGAAATCAGATTCTTCCATGGAAGATTCTTGCCCATAACTAACTCCTGCAATCAAGCATGTTATTACAAATAGAAGTAGTTGTTTTCTCATAATTTAGTTGTTTATCCAGAATTAAAATTATTCTATTAATTCGTATTCTTTAAAGCATCATCAAGAATAAGATTATGAAACAAAACAATAATAGTCAGCAACAGTTTTCCTTTTATTCTTATAGTAATGAATGCTCAAAACGTACATAATGATCAAAGATAGTATATAGTAATGAGCTATTCAATAGTAAAACCATGTAATTTTTCATAAAAAAAGTCCGAAGATACTCTCCGGACTTTGCTGATTCTGAAACAGTAGATTTACTTTACAAGCTTTTTATACTTAATTCGTTTCGGCTCCTCGTCCCCCAGTCGCTGTTTCTTATTTTCCTCGTATTCTGAGTAACTACCTTCGAAATAATACACCTTCGACTCTCCCTCAAAAGCTAAAATATGAGTGGCAATACGATCAAGGAACCAACGGTCGTGCGAAATAACCACGGCGCACCCGGCAAAACTCTCTAAACCTTCTTCCAGAGCCCGGAGGGTGTTCACATCGATATCGTTTGTTGGCTCATCCAGCAGCAACACATTACCCTCTTCTTTCAGAGCCATGGCTAAATGCAGTCGGTTCCGTTCTCCACCAGAGAGCACGCCACATTTTTTCTCCTGATCGGAACCGGCAAAGTTAAACCGAGAAACATAAGCTCGCGCATTCACCTGCCGATTGCCCAAAGGCATCAAGTCATTTCCACCTGAAATAACCTGATAAACGGTTTTATTAGGGTCGATAGCTGCGTGAGATTGGTCCACATAAGCAATACTTACAGTTTCGCCTACCTCAAACGTTCCCTGATCAGGCTCAAGCTGCTTCATAATCATTCGAAACAAAGTGGTTTTACCTGCTCCATTAGGCCCAATAACCCCGACGATACCGTTTGGCGGCAAAACGAAATCCAGTCCTTCAAACAACAAACGATCGCCAAAACCTTTCGCAACACCATGCGCCTCAATAACCTTCTCCCCCAAGCGAGGTCCATTAGGGATGAAGATCTCAAGTTTTTCTTCCTTCTGTTTCGAATCTTCGCTCATTAGTTGGTCATAGGCATTCAAACGGGCTTTTGCTTTGGCATGGCGAGCTTTCGGTGCCATCCGAATCCACTCCAACTCGCGCTGCAATGTTTTCTGACGTTTCGACTGTTGCTTTTCCTCCTGTGCCAACCTGTTTGACTTTTGCTCCAACCACGACGAATAATTTCCCTTCCAAGGAATTCCTTCCCCCCTATCTAGCTCCAGGATCCATCCGGCAACATTGTCCAAGAAATACCGGTCGTGCGTAATACAGATAACCGTTCCTTTATATTGCTGTAAGTGCATTTCCAGCCATTGCACTGATTCGGCATCCAGATGGTTGGTAGGCTCATCCAGAAGTAAAACATCGGGCTCTTTCAGCAACAAGCGGCATAAAGCTACCCGTCGCTGCTCGCCACCGGATAACTCACTTACCAGCTGATCTCCCGGAGGACAGCGTAAAGCATCCATGGCGCGCTCTAACTTAGTATCAAGGTTCCACGCATCAAAACGGTCAATTTTCTCTTGCAACTGAGCTTGTTCGGCCATCAAGGCATCCATTTTGTCCGGATCCTCCAACACTTCAGGCTCTCCAAATTTGAGGTTCACCTCTTCATAGGCTTGAAGTACATCAACTACTTCCTGAACTCCTTCTTCGACAATCTCCTTAACGGTTTTTGTTGGGTCAAGGTGCGGTTCTTGTTCTAAATAACCAACCGTATACCCCGGAGAGAAAACCACTTCACCTTGATATGATTTCTCTAATCCTGCAATTATTTTAAGCAAGGTCGATTTCCCGGAACCATTAAGTCCGATGATACCAATTTTGGCTCCCAGGTAAAACGAAAGAGAAATATCCTTCAACACTTGCTTTTGAGGGGCAAACGTTTTATTCACCCGATACATCGAAAAAATAATCTTTTTGTCGTCTGTCATTTTATGTATGTTTCATTGTATTTAATCCAATCGATCTATTCATCTAGCATAAGCTAGCTCTGAGTTAGCAAAAATAAAGGAAATTCAACACATATATGGCTAACTTTAAACGAGTATTTAATAAACTAATTTAAATAGGTTTGAAGATCTTAGTTGTCGATGATAATCCAATCAATTTAAAGTTTTTGTTCTATTCACTCCGAAACGATTACGAGATTGAAATGGCGAGTGGAGGCGATGAAGCCCTAAGCTTAACCCAAGGAACAAAGTATGATTTGATCTTAATGGATTTGTGGATGCCACTAATTGATGGAGCGGAAACAACCCGTCAAATACGTTCATTGGGAAGTAATGCGAATAACCAAACCCCCATCATCTTCTGCACAACAAGTAATGATGATGAAGATAAACGACGCTGCTTGACTTTTGGGGCGAACGACTATCTGATCAAACCAATTCAGGTTAATCTGCTAAAAGAAAAATTAGAATATTACCTGGGCAACTGAAACCAGGTATAGTTTGCATTCGTGAAAAAAAGAAGAGCTGACCTTATGGCCAGCTCTTTTTATTTTAGTCGTCTGATAATCTAACTTATTCAGCCTTCTTTTCTTCGTCCTCAGCTTTTGGCTCTTCTGCTTTAGCTTCTTCAACAACTTCTTCCACTTTTTCAGGAGCTGGAGCTGCTTCAGTTTCTTTGGCTTTTGAACCACCACGACGTGAACGACGTTGTTTAGGTTTCTCTTCTTTGGTTGACAACAAATTTTCGTTGTAATCAACCAATTCGATGATACACATTTCTGCGTTGTCACCTAAACGGTTTCCTGTTTTCAGGACTCGGGTATATCCACCCGGACGATCGCCTACTTTTTCCGCCACATCTCTAAAAAGCTCGGCAACAGCCGTTTTACTTTTCAAGACGCTAAAAACCATACGACGCGAATGCGTAGTATCGTTCTTTGCTTTTGTAATAAGCGGTTCAACATACATCTTCAGTGCTTTAGCTTTTGCTACCGTTGTGGTAATCCGCTTGTGAAGAATCAGGGAATTTGCCATGTTTGACAGCATCGCCTTCCGATGAGCAGTCTTCCTTCCAAGATGGTTGAATTTTTTATTATGTCTCATTTCTGCTTATTCCTTGTCAAGTTTATACTTACTTATATCCATTCCGAATGTCAGGTTCAGGCCATTCAAGAGGTCGTCCAACTCTGTCAATGATTTCTTACCGAAATTTCTGAACTTCAGTAAATCATTGCGATTGTAGGTAACCAATTCTCCCAACGTTTCCACATCGGCTGCTTTCAAGCAGTTAAGTGCACGAACAGAAAGGTCCATGTCAACTAACTTCGTTTTCAGCAACTGACGCATGTGCAGCACTTCTTCATCAAATTCTTCATTGGCAAACTTCTCATCCGAGTCTAATGTAATTTTCTCGTCAGAGAAGAGCATGAAGTGATAAATCAGAATTTTTGCAGCTTCTTTCAAAGCTTCTTTTGGGTGAACAGAACCATCGGTGCTGATATCAACAACCAACTTTTCATAGTCAGTTTTCTGCTCTACACGATAGTTTTCAACAGCATACTTCACATTTTTAATTGGTGTGAAGATCGAGTCAATCGGAATTAAACCAAACTCAGCATCTACAGGCTTATTTTCAGCGCTGGGAACATAGCCTCGCCCTTTGTTGATTGTTAATTCCACCTGCAATTTAACATCAGCTTCCATCCGGCAAATTACCAATTCAGGATTCAACACCCGGAAACCAGTCATAAACTTGTTGATGTCACCAGCAGTAAATTCTTCCTGACCGCTAATCGAAATAGAAACTTTCTCGCTATCAAAATCTTCAACTTCGCGCTTGAACCGAATTTGCTTCAGATTCAGAATGATTTCAGTTACATCTTCCATCACTCCTTTAATGGTCGCAAATTCATGATCAACGCCTTCGATTTTGAGCGTTGTAATTGCATAACCTTCCAAAGACGATAACAGGATCCGACGAAGAGCATTACCGATTGTGATACCATAACCGGGCTCTAATGGACGAAATTCGAATTTTCCGAATTTGTCATCAGATTCAACCATTATTACTTTGTCAGGTTTTTGGAACGCTAATATTGCCATAATAATACTGAGTAATTTATTATTTAGAATACAACTCTACAATCAGTTGTTCTTTGATATTTTCAGGAATTTCTTCCCGTTCAGGGCGATTTAAGAATTTACCGCTCATCTGAGCTCCATCCCATTCCAACCAAGCGTATTTATTGTAGCGATGTGAAGTCAATGAGTTAGAAATTACTTCCAATGATTTTGATTTTTCACGTACACTAACGATGTCGCCTGGACGAAGTTGGTATGAAGGAATATTAACTAGCTCTCCATTAACCATGATGTGTTTGTGGGTAACCAATTGACGAGCTCCTGCTCTGGTAGCCGCTAAACCCAAACGATAAGCAACGTTATCTAATCTGGCTTCAAGCAACTGCAGCAACACCTCACCGGTAACACCTTTAGAGGCTGATGCTTTCTTAAACAGGTTTGAAAATTGTTTCTCCAAAACACCGTAAGTATATTTCGCCTTTTGTTTTTCCATTAACTGAACACCGTATTCAGACTTTTTACGTCTGCGGCCAGTTTGTCCATGCATACCTGGAGGGTAGTTCTTTTTTTCAAGTACTTTATCAGGTCCGAAAATTGGTTCTCCAAATTTCCGTGCAATTCTTGTTTTGGGTCCTGTATATCTTGCCATTACTTTCTCGTTAAAAAAATATTAAACACGTCTTCTTTTAGATGGGCGGCAACCATTGTGTGGCAATGGAGTCACATCAACGATTTCACTCACTTGAATGCCCACACTATTGATAGCTCGAATAGCAGATTCGCGTCCGTTTCCGGGGCCCTTCACAAATACTTTTACTTTTCTGAGTCCTAGATCGTATGCAGTTTTTGCACATTCTTCAGAAGCTACTTGAGCAGCGTAAGGTGTATTCTTCTTCGATCCTCTAAAACCTTTTTTACCTGCTGATGACCAAGAGATTACTTCTCCGTTATTATTAGTCAATGAGATAATGATATTATTGAATGATGAATGAATATGCGCTTGACCGGTAGCTTCAACATTAACAACTCTTTTCCTACTGGAACTTGTCTTTTTTGCCATAATTCAATTAATTATTTAGTGGCTTTTTTCTTATTAGCTACAGTTTTCTTTCTTCCTTTACGTGTACGGGCATTGTTCTTAGTGCTTTGTCCGCGAACAGGAAGACCAATACGGTGGCGGATACCACGGTAACAACCGATGTCCATCAGTCGTTTTATATTCAGCTGGTTTTCAGAACGAAGTTCGCCTTCAACCTTAAAGCTTTCGTTGATTGTCTTACGAATAGCAGCGAATTGATCATCAGTCCAATCCTGTACTTTCAAATTTCCATCAACGCCAGCTTCTGCAAGGACTTTATTTGCACGACTACGGCCAATGCCATAAATATAAGTCAGTGCTATTTCTCCTCTTTTATTATTAGGAATATCAACTCCAACAATACGAGCCATAAATAAATTTTTTACAAAGTTAATTAATTATCCTTGACGCTGTTTGAACTTAGGATTCTTTTTGTTGATCACATACAAACGGCCTTTTCTGCGCACAATTTTGCAGTCGGCACTGCGTTTTTTAATGGATGTTCTTACTTTCATTATTTCGTACTTTAATTTTTATATCTAAAAGTAATCCTTCCTTTGGTTAAGTCATAGGGAGACATTTCTACCTTAACTTTATCTCCTGGAAGAATTTTGATATAATGCATACGCATTTTACCAGAGATATGTGCTGTTATCACGTGCCCGTTTTCGAGTTCAACTCTAAACATCGCATTCGATAATGCTTCAATGATTGTTCCGTCTTGTTCTATAGAAGACTGTTTTGCCATAAAAAACTTAATTTTAAATTCTCTTGCTTGCTTTTGTAAATTACATCATTGAACCAGCTCCGCCAGCACGTCCTTTAATTCGACCTGATTTCATCAGCCCATCATAATGACGCATCAACAAATGACTTTCAATTTGCTGTAAAGTATCTAAAACAACACCAACCAGAATCAACAACGAAGTTCCACCATAAAAGTAGGCAAACTGGGTGTTAATTCCAGCAATCATTGCAAAAGCCGGCAAAATAGTTACAACCCCGAGGAAAATAGATCCTGGCAGCGTAATACGGGACATCACTGTATCTAAGAACTCTACTGTTCTCTTCCCAGGTTTAACACCAGGAATAAAACCGCCATTCTTCTTCATATCTTCGGCCATCTGAACTGGATTGATTGTAATCGCGGTGTAAAAATACGTAAACAATATCACCAGTACAAATTGAGAAAAGTTATACCAAAATCCTGTATTATCAGCAAATGCAGCCGCAAAACCGCTCATACTTTCTGAATTGGTAAAACCTACCAGACTAATTGGAACGAACATGATTGCCTGCGCGAAGATAATAGGCATAACTCCCGCGGCATTCACTTTCAACGGGATGTACTGACGTACTCCCCCGTATTGCTTGTTGCCTACTATTCGTTTAGCATACTGCACCGGAATTCTGCGGGTACCTTGTACCAGAAGAATCGTGAGCATAAACACAACAAACAAAACAACAAACTCTACCAGGAACATGACCATGCCCCCGCCTTGCTGCTCGAGCCGAGAAATAAATTCGGCAAAAACAGAAAAAGGCAGTCGGGCAATAATTCCGATCATGATAATCAATGAAATCCCGTTTCCTATTCCTTTATCGGTAATGCGCTCTCCTAACCACATAACAAACATCGAACCAGCACACAGTATAACAGTCGATGTTACAGTGAACATCATTCCTCTTACTGCAAAGGCTGACTCAGGTAGCTGAAATGTTAAATTAGTCAAATACGCAGGTGCCTGGAAGATTAAAATCACCACCGTTAAATAACGGGTAATTTGGTTGATCTTTCTTCTTCCCGATTCCCCTTCCTTTTGTAAACGTTGGAAATATGGGACGGCTATTCCCATCAACTGAATTACAATGGAAGCTGAAATGTAAGGCATAATCCCTAAAGCGAAAATAGATGCGTTTGAGAATGCTCCCCCTGAAAACATGTCCAGTAACCCCAGCAACCCATCTGAGGTTTGGTTTTTCAATTCGCCCAGCTGTGCAGGGTCAATACCAGGTAATGCAACAAACGATCCTAATCGGTATATTAAAAGAAAGAATAATGTAATTCCCAAACGAGACCTTAGGTCTTCAATCTTATAAATATTCTTTAGGGTTTCGATAAATTTTTTCATCAGGTTAGAGTGTTTCTGTGGTTCCTTCTAGTTTTTCGATAGCTGCTTTTGCTGTATTAGAAAATGCATGCGCCTTCACCTCTAACTTCAACTTCAATTCGCCATTTCCTAAAATCTTCACCCGGTCATTTTTAGCAGCCAGACCGGCATCAACGATTGTTTGCACGTCAATAGTAGTAAGATTTTTACTTTCTGCCAACTTTTGTAGTGCATCCAGGTTGATAGCTTTATATTCTACCCTGTTTATATTTCTAAATCCGAATTTTGGTACGACACGTTGCAAAGGCATTTGACCGCCTTCGAAACCGCGCGTACGGCTATATCCTGATCTTGACTGAGCTCCTTTATGACCTCTGGTAGAAGTACCACCACGTCCGGAGCCTTGGCCACGACCAATACGCTTATCTTTTTTTACGGATCCTGCTGCAGGTTTAAGATTACTTAAATCCATAATTTTTAGCTTAAACTATTTTAAATTTCTTCAACTTTCACCAAATGGCTCACTTTGCTCACCATACCCAAAATCTGTGGAGTGGCTTCTTTCTCTACAAAGTGATTCAACTTTTTAATTCCAAGTGCTTCAATTGTTGCTTTCTGCACTTTATTGGAACCAATTTTGCTTTTTACTTGTGTGATTCTAATCTTAGCCATAGTTCCTATCCTTTAAATACTTTTTCTAAAGAAACTCCACGGTGTTCGGCAACAGTACGTGCATCTCTCAGTTCGAGTAATGCATTAAAAGTTGCTTTAACCAAGTTATGAGGGTTTGACGATCCTTTTGATTTTGCAAGGATGTCATGTACCCCAACGCTCTCCAATACGGCACGCATCGCACCACCGGCTTTTACTCCGGTACCTGACGTTGCAGGCTTCAGGAAAACGCGCGCTCCACCAAATTTGGCGAGTTGCTCATGAGGGATTGTTCCTTTGTGAATAGGAATTTTTACTAAATTCTTTTTCGCAGCATCAACTCCTTTTGCAATCGCGGTAGTGACTTCACTTGCTTTACCAAGTCCCCATCCAACAATACCGTCTTCGTTTCCGACAACAACGATTGCTGAAAAGCTGAAAGTTCTACCCCCTTTGGTCACTTTGGTTACACGGTTAATTGCAACCAAACGGTCCTTAAGTTCAATGTCAGTTGTTTTGACTTTCTTAATACTTCCTGCCATAATCATTAAAATTTAAGGCCACCTTCACGGGCAGCTTCAGCTAATTGTTTTACTCTACCGTGATATAAATATCCGTTACGATCGAACACTACATCTTCGATTCCGGCTGCTTTTGCCTTTTCAGCAAGTGCTTTTCCAACCAAAGCAGCTTGTTCGATTTTGTTGCCTTCTTTTTCGCTGATTTCTTTATTCAATGAAGAGATTGAAAGCAAAGTTGTACCGTCCAGGTCATTCACCAATTGGGCATAAATTTGCTTGTTACTTCTAAACACACTCAAACGAGGTCTTTCAGAAGTTCCGGTAACGATTTTCCGGATTCTCTTTTTAATTCTATATCTTCTTTTTTGTTTCGTTAAAGCCATGGTTTCAAATTTTACTATTTAGCAGAAGCTGACTTTCCAGCTTTGCGTCTTAATTCTTCACCGACAAACTTCACACCTTTTCCTTTGTATGGTTCTGGTGCTCTGAATGAGCGTATCTTTGCAGCTACTTGACCGATCAACTGTTTGTCACAGCTTTTCAAAGTAACAATCGGATTGTTTCTTTTATCAGTAACAGCTTCAACCTTTACTTCAGCAGGAAGATTCAGAAACGTGTGGTGAGAATGTCCTAATACCAAGTCCAATAACTGACCTTGGTTTTCGGCACGATAACCTACACCTACAAGTTCCAACTTAATTTCATAGCCTTCCGAAACACCTACAACCATATTGTTAACCAATGAGCGGTACAAGCCGTGCAATGCACGGTGTCTTTTTTGCTCTGTAGGTCGTTTAACGATAATCTGGCTCTCTTCAACGGCTACTTCCATCTCGGGGTCTACCTTTTGCGAAAGTTCGCCGAGTTTACCTTTAACTGTCACCAAGTTTTCCTTGTTAACACTTACGGTTACTCCGGCTGGTATTGCGATTGGTAATTTACCTATCCTTGACATTACTACTCCTCCTTATTAATAAACGTAACATAAAACTTCACCACCAATATTCAGGTCGCGTGCTTCTTTGTCTGAAACAACACCCTTTGAGGTAGATATAATAGCTACTCCCAGGCCGTTAAGTACACGAGGAATATTATCGCTGTCGCAATACTGTCTCAAACCAGGTTTACTAATCCGCTTAATCGATTTGATGGCTGGTTGTTTCGTTTCAGGATGATATTTCAAGGCAATTTTAATGTTGCCCTGAAAATTGACATCATCTTCAAACTTATAGTTCAAAATGTACCCTTTATCTTTTAAGATTTTGGTAATTTCCTTTTTTATGTTTGAAGCAGGAATATCAACAACGCGGTGCTTAGCTGCCTGAGCGTTACGCACGCGAGTTAAATAATCTGCTATCGGGTCTGTAATTTTACTCATTACTTTTGTACTTAATAGTTTACCAACTTGCTTTCTTAACACCGGGAATCAGACCTTCAGAGGCCATCTCGCGGAAGTTAATCCTGCTAATTCCGAACTGGCGCATATAACCTTTTGGACGTCCGGTTAATTTACAACGGTTGTGCATGCGTACCTTCGACGAGTTCTTAGGTAGTTTTTGCAAACCTTCATAATCACCTTCTGCTTTGAGCTGGGCCCTTTTGTCGGCGTATTTTTCAACAAGTTTTGCCCTTTTTACTTCGCGGGCTTTCATTGATTCTTTAGCCATAACTTAGTTCTTTTTAACGTTTTTAAAAGGTAAACCTAACTCTTTCAACAAGGCAAAACCTTCTTCATCCGTGCTAGCTGAGGTTACAAAAGTAATGTTCATACCGTTAATACGGTTAACCTTGTCAATGTTGATTTCAGGAAAAATAATTTGCTCTGGAATTCCAAGGGTATAGTTTCCTTGTCCGTCCATTTTACTCTCAATGCCTCTAAAGTCACGAATACGTGGCAGTGAGATGTTGATTAGCCTTTCAAGAAATTCATACATCCTTTCTTTTCTCAGTGTCACACGTACACCGATAGGCATTTTTTTCCTCAGTTTAAAGTTGGAGATGTCCTTCTTTGATTTGGTTTGGACTGCTTTTTGACCGGCAATCATTGTCATTTCCTCTGTGGCAACTTCAATGATTTTTTTGTCCGCGATAGCAGCTCCAACACCTTGGTTCAGAACAATTTTCTCCAATTTCGGAACCTGCATAACAGATTTATAATCAAATTCCTTAGCTAATGCTGGAATGATTTCTTCCGAATATTTCTTCTTAAGTGTTGGTGTATAAGCCATTACTTAATCTCCTCTCCAGATTTTTTTGAATAACGTACTAGTTTCCCATTGCTTCCGAGCTTACGCCCGATGCGTGTTTTGCCTCCTTCTTTCGGATCGACATGCATCAGGTTTGACAGGTGGATTGGTGCTTCCTTTTCAACGATACCTCCCTGCGGATTTTCCGCGTTAGGCTTGGTATGTTTTTTTACCATATTAACACCCTCCACAATTGCTCTGGTTTTTTCCCGAACCACTTCGAGAACTTTGCCTTGCTGACCTTTATAGTTTCCAGCAATAACAACAACGGTGTCACCTTTTTTAATGTGTAATTTTGTCTGCATTTTGTTTAATTTATGCATTAAAGCACTTCAGGTGCAAGCGAAATAATTTTCATGTTTTTGTCACGAAGTTCCCTTGCAACAGGGCCAAAAATACGGGTTCCGCGCATTTCACCAGTATTGTTCAATAAAACGACAGCATTGTCATCGAAACGGATATATGATCCGTCTTGACGACGTACTTCTTTTCTAGTGCGAACAACAATGGCTTTAGACACAGTTCCTTTTTTCATATCACTACCGGCAATTGCACTTTTAACAGTGACAACCACTTTATCGCCAATCGATGCGTAACGTTTTTTTGTACCGCCTAAAACACGGATACAAAGAACTTCTCTGGCACCACTGTTATCGGCAACTGCACATCTTGATTCCTGTTGTATCATGATTACTTAGCTCTTTCAATAATTTCAACTAATCTCCAGCGCTTGTTTCTACTTAAAGGTCGTGTTTCCATGATCTTTACAGTATCTCCTACGCTGCAAGTGTTTGTTTCGTCATGGGCGTATAGCTTGGTTGTTTTATTGACGAATTTTCCGTAAATAGGGTGTTTCTCTTTACGTTTCACCGCCACAACAATACTTTTCTCCATACTGTCGCTTACAACAACTCCGATACGCTCTTTTCTCAGATTTCTTGCTTCCATTGACTACAAATTAATTCTGATTTTGATTCAATTCCCTCTGACGTTTGATGGTCTGAAGGCGTGCAACATTCCTGCGGGCTTCCTTGATTTTCATCGGGTTGTCCAAAGGAGAAACTGCATGATTCATATTAAGACGTGCCAAGGTTTCCTTCTCCAACTGGATTCTTTCCTGGATTTCCTTGTCTGTTAATTCTTTAATTTCTGATGCTTTCATCTTTAATCTTCTTTAGTAGCTTCAACATAGTCACGTCTAATAACAAACTTCGTAGTTACCGGAAGTTTCTGAGCGGCCAAACGTAAGGCTTCTTTTGCCATTTCGAATGAAACGCCATCGGCTTCGATTAAAATACGACCCGGAGTTACCGGAGCTACGAATGCTTCAGGAGCACCTTTACCTTTACCCATCCGTACTTCGGCAGGTTTTTTAGTAATAGGCTTATCTGGGAAAATACGGATCCAAATTTGACCCTGGCGCTGCATGTGACGGGTTACCGCAACCCTGGCCGCCTCTATTTGGCGACCGGTAAGCCATGCGCTTTGCAACGACTTTATACCGAAAGAACCGAATGCAAGTTCTGTACCGCGTTGGGCATTCCCTTTCATCCGTCCTTTTTGTACTCTTCTAAATTTTGTCTTTTTCGGCTGTAACATCCTTTTTTAATTAAAAGGTTTTCGAATTATTTTCTTCTCTTTTTGAAACCGCCACTTCTGCCGCCGCCACGAGGACCACCACCAGGGGTGTTCTTTTGTCCAAGGTTTGGAGAAAGGTCACGTTTTCCGTACACTTCGCCTTTACAAATCCAAACTTTAACACCGACTAAACCGGTTTTTGTTAAAGCTTCAGCTAAAGCATAATCAATATCAGCTCTTAGCGTGTGCAAAGGAGTACGACCGTCTTTATACATTTCAGAGCGCGCCATTTCAGCTCCGTTCAAACGACCGGATACCAAAATTTTAATTCCTTGCGCACCCATTCTCATGGTAGAGGCGATAGCCATCTTTGTGGCACGACGATAGGCAATTTTGCCTTCAATCTGACGTGCAACATTGTTGGCAACGATACGGGCATCCAATTCAGGTCTTTTAATCTCAAAGATATTGATCTGAACTTCTTTGTTAGTGATCTTCTTCAACTCCTCTTTCAATTTGTCGACTTCCTGACCACCTTTGCCAATAATAATACCAGGTCTTGACGTGTGAACTGTAATAGTGATCAGCTTCAAGGTTCTTTCGATAATAATCCTCGAAATACTTGCTTTCGCCAAACGAGCGTTCAAGTATTTGCGGATCTTAGTATCTTCAACCAGCTTATCACCATAGTCGTTTCCACCGAACCAGTTGGAATCCCATCCACGGATGATCCCTAAACGATTAGCGATTGGATTAACTTTTTGTCCCATGTATTACTATTTATTCGTTATCGTTTTCTACAGTTTTACTATCAACGCAAAGTGTCACGTGGTTCGAACGCTTGCGAATCCGGTGAGCACGGCCTTGTGGGGCCGGGCGCAGACGCTTTAACATACGTCCTGAATCGACAGCTATCGTTTTCACATACAAGTTGCTTTCTTCCAAACGAGTTCCCTCGTTTTTCGCCTGCCAGTTTGCAATGGCTGACATCAACAGTTTTTCGACTTTGCGTGAAGCTTCTTTTGAGGAAAACTTCAGAACATCCAACGCCCGGTTTACTTCCATTCCGCGAACCATATCGGCAACCAGCCTCATTTTTCTTGGGGAAGTAGGGCAGTCTTTTAATACCGCAAAGTATTGTGATTTCCGAGCTTCTTTCAGCTCAATTGCTCTATTTCTTTTTCTAGCACCCATCGTAATTTCTTTTAATAGTTAATGAGAATCTCATGCCTTAACGTTTGTTTCCGGCATGTCCCCTAAAAGTTCTTGTAGGTGCAAATTCGCCAAGCTTATGGCCTACCATGTTTTCAGTTACATAAACGGGAATGAATTTATTTCCGTTGTGTACTGCTATGGTGTGCCCTACAAAGTCGGGAGAGATTACTGATGCTCTGGCCCAAGTCTTGATAACGGACTTTTTTCCTGCTTCATTCATCGCGTCAACTTTTTTCTCAAGTTTATAGGCAATGAATGGGCCTTTTTTTAATGAACGACTCATATCCTACTCCTTTTATTATTTCTTGCGTTTTTCTACAATGTACCTATTGGAAGCTTTTTTCTTAGCACGGGTTTTGAAACCTTTTGCTAACAAGCCGTTGCGTGAACGAGGATGTCCTCCTGAAGAACGGCCTTCTCCACCACCCATTGGGTGATCAACCGGGTTCATGACAACACCACGTACGCGTGGTCTTCTTCCTAACCAACGTGAACGACCTGCTTTTCCAGATCTTTCCAAGTTGTGTTCCGTATTCCCAACAGTTCCAACTGTAGCTTTGCAAGTAACGAGTACCATACGGGATTCACCAGAAGGTAACTTTACAATTGCATACTTTCCTTCTCTTGAGGTCAACTGTGCATATGTTCCTGCACTTCGCACCATAACGCCACCTTGTCCAGGTTGAAGCTCAATGTTGTGTACAATAGTACCAAGAGGAATTTCTTTAAGTGGAATTGAGTTACCTACTTCAGGGGCAATGCCTGTTCCGCTCAATACGGTCTGTCCAACCTGCAATCCGTTGGGAGACAAAATGTACCGTTTTTCACCATCGGCGTATACCAACAGCGCAATACGGGCTGAGCGATTCGGGTCATACTGAATAGACTCTACACGTGCAGGGATACCGTCTTTCTCGCGTTTAAAATCGATCGCACGATATCTCTTCTTGTGCCCTCCACCTATATACCTCATTGTCATGCGTCCTTGGCTGTTACGACCACCGGACTTCTGCATGGGCTTCAACAATGATTTCTCAGGCGTTGATGCAGTAACGGTATCAAAAGCGCCAATAATTTTGTGCCTTTGACCCGGAGTAACTGGTTTTAATTTTCTTACTGCCATTTCCTTTTATTAAATATTACTGTAAAAATCAATTGTATCTCCTTCTACCAATGTGATGACTGCTTTTTTATATGCAGCAGTTCTTCCTTTAATAACTCCGGCTTTTGTATAGCGGCTTTTGTTTTTGCCACCATAAACCATGGTATTAATGGAAGATACACTCACATTGTACAGTTCTTCGACTGCTTTCTTAATTGCTTGTTTGTCAGCATCTCTGCGGACAACAAAACCATAACGGTTGAACTTTTCGCCCAATTCCGTCATCTTTTCTGTTACTATGGGTTTTATCAAAATATCCATTATTTTTCCCCCTTAAATCTTAAACTGTTCTTCGATCTTACTTACCGAACTCTCAAAAAAGATCACCTTATTAGCGTTCATGATTTGATAAGTGCTTAACTCAGAAGGAGTTACAACAGAAACACCATCTAAATTTCTGGAGGACAAATATATATTTTTATTTTCGTCTGGTAAAACGAAAAGAGACTTTTTATTGGTAATCTTCAGATTATTACTAACTGCTACCATCTCTTTTGTTTTTGGAACTTCCAGAATGAAATCCTCAAGAACTAGAATATCGCTTGCTTTAGCTTTGTATGTCAAAGCTGATTTACGAGCTAAAGCTTTTACTTTTTTGTTTAATTTGAAGCCATAGTTTCTTGGACGAGGTCCAAAAACACGACCACCACCTCTGAATAAAGGTGACTTAATGCTACCGGCACGTGCAGTACCTGTACCTTTTTGCCGCTTAATCTTTTTTGTACTTCCAACGATTTCACCACGTTCAGTAGCAGAATGGGTTCCTTGACGTTTGTTTGCCAAGTACTGTTTTACATCAAGATAAATAGCATGGTCGTTCGGCTCAATACCGAAGATCTGGTCTTGCAAACCGACCTTTCTTCCGGTCTCTTTTCCTGTTTTGTCTAATACTTGTACTTCCATTACTGACTAATTATTACATATGATCCTTTTGCTCCAGGAATTGATCCTTTAACAACTAATAGGTTACTTTCAGGAATTACTTTCAAAACCCGAAGGTCTTCGATCGTTTTGCGAGCACCACCGGTACGACCAGCCATGCGCATTCCTTTAAATACTCTGGAAGGGTAAGACGACGCACCAAGCGAACCAGGAGCTCTCAGACGGTTGTGCTGACCATGGGTAGCATCACCTACTCCACGGAAGTTATACCGCTTAACAACACCTTGGAAACCTTTTCCTTTGGTAATGCCAGTTACATCAACCCAACTACCTTCTTCGATTACATCAACAGTAATGGTTTCACCAAGTTTGTAATCTCTTTCGAAGTCTTGAAACTCGACAACTTTACGCTTTGGATCAGTTCCAGCTTTCTGGAAGTGACCGAATTCAGCTTTGGTGGTGTTCTTTTCTTTCTTGTCACCAAAAGCAAGCTGAATAGCGCTATAGCCATCGGTTTCAGCCGTTTTCACTTGTGTCACAACACAAGGTCCGGCTTCAATCACAGTGCATGGAATATTTTTTCCCTCAACACTGAATACGGATGTCATTCCGATTTTTTTACCGATTATTCCTGCCATTTTTTTACTTTTTACAGGTTATCATACTTTAATTTCTACTTCAACACCGCTTGGCAATTCAAGCTTCATTAAGGCGTCGATAGTTTTTGCTGTTGAGCTGTAGATGTCGATCAAACGCTTGTAAGACGACAACTGAAATTGCTCGCGCGATTTTTTGTTCACGAAAGTTGAACGCAACACTGTGAAAATACGTTTGTGAGTTGGAAGCGGGATGGGCCCGCTTACAACTGCACCTGTTGTTTTTACAGTCTTAACGATCTTTTCAGCCGACTTGTCCACCAAGTTGTGATCATACGACTTCAGCTTAATTCTGATCTTTTGACTCATGATGAGATAAAATAATTATTTTATAATAATTCTACTTTTCCTTGCATTTCCTCAAGTACTTTCACTGCCATTTGTTTTGGCACTTCTTCGTAGTGTGAGAACTCCATTGATGAAGTTGCACGACCGGAAGAAAGTGTTCTCAATACAGTCACATAACCGAAGATCTCTGAAAGTGGCACTGTGGCTTTAATTACCCTAGCTCCTGCTTTCTCAGTCATTCCAGCTACCTGTCCGCGTCGACGGTTCATGTCACCAATAATATCACCCATGTATTCTTCAGGAGTAACAATTTCAGTCTTCATGATCGGCTCAAGCAATTTTGGGCCTGCTTTTGAAGCTGCGCTCTTAAACGCCTGACGGGCACAGATTTCGAAAGACAGCTGATCCGAGTCAACCGCGTGGAATGAACCATCAAGCAATTCAACTTTCAGGCTATCCAATTGGAAACCGGCCAAAGGACCGTTCAACATCGCTGTTTCAAAACCTTTTTGTACAGAAGGAATGAATTCTCTTGGAATACGACCTCCTTTTACGCTGTCAATAAATGTCAAACCATCTTTGCCTTCGTCAGCAGGAGATACTTTAACAATGATATCAGCGAATTTACCACGACCACCGGATTGTTTTTTGAATACTTCACGTAATTCAATTTCCTCGCTAATCGCTTCTTTATAGGCAACCTGAGGTTTCCCCTGGTTACATTCTACTTTGAATTCACGCTTCAAACGGTCGATAATAATTTCCAGGTGAAGCTCACCCATACCACGGATAACCGTTTGTCCTGATTCTTCGTCAGTATTTACTTTGAATGTTGGATCTTCTTCGGCCAATTTAGCCAATCCCATTCCAAGCTTATCTAAGTCTTTTTGTGTTTTTGGCTCAACAGCGATACCGATTACTGGCTCCGGGAAGTCCATGCTTTCCAGAGTAATTGGATTCTTTTCTGTTGACAACGTATCGCCTGTGCGAATATCTTTAAACCCTACTGCTGCACAAATATCTCCGGCTTCAATGACATCTTTCGGGTTTTGTTTGTTTGAGTGCATCTGGTAAAGACGTGAAATACGTTCTTTCTTACCCGTTCTTGTATTGTAAACCGTAGAACCAGCATCAATCTTCCCTGAATAGACGCGAATAAAGCACAAACGGCCTACATAAGGGTCGGTGGCAATTTTAAATGCTAAGGCAGATAAAGGCTCTTCAGTATCAGCATGACGAACAGCTTCTTCACCCGTATCAGGATTAACACCAATTAATTCACCTTTATCCGCTGGGCTTGGCAAGAATTCAATAACAGCATCCAACAAACGTTGCACACCTTTATTTTTGAATGCTGAACCACACATCATCGGAACGATGATTTGCTTCAATGTTCCTTGACGAATCACTGAAAGCAACTCATCAGAAGTGATTGATTCCGGATCATCAAAATAACGCTCCATAAGGGCATCATCCAATTCGGCAACTGATTCAACCATTTTTTCGCGGTACTCTAGTGCTTGCTCCATCAATTCAGCTGGAATTTCTTCCAACTTATAATCTGTTCCAAGCGTGGCATCTTCATACCAACGAATAGCTTTCATTTCGATCAGGTCAATAACCCCTTCGAATTTTTCTTCAGCACCAATTGGTATTTGAATAGGCACTGGATTGGCTCCTAACTTCTCACGAACCTCGCTAACAACGTTGAAAAAATCAGCTCCTGAACGATCCATTTTATTAACGAAACCGATCCGTGGAACACCATATTTCTCTGCCTGGCGCCATACCGTTTCCGACTGGGCCTCAACGCCACTTACCGCACAAAACAAAGCGACAGCGCCATCCAAGATCCGCAACGAACGCTCTACTTCAACAGTAAAGTCAACGTGCCCAGGAGTATCAATGATATTGATTTTATATTCTTTCTCATTGTGCTTCCAGAAAGTAGTTGTAGCAGCAGAGGTAATTGTAATCCCCCGCTCCTGCTCTTGCTCCATCCAGTCCATTGTGGCAGCACCATCGTGAACTTCACCAATACGGTGCGTCAATCCAGTGTAGTAAAGGATACGCTCCGAAGTGGTTGTCTTACCAGCATCAATGTGAGCCATGATGCCGATATTTCTTGTATATTTTAGATCTTTTGTTGCCATGCTAATATACCAATATTCTAATCCTTATTAAACTAATTACCCCAATCCTAAAATCTGAAATGCGCAAAAGCACGGTTTGCTTCAGCCATTCTGTGCGTGTCTTCTTTCCGCTTGTAGGCACCACCTTCATTATTGAACGCAGCCTGAATCTCAGCAGCCAACTTGTCTGCCATTGATTTTCCAGAACGTTTACGGGCAAAAAGGATTAAGTTTTTGATAGAAACTGCCACTTTTCTTTCGGGGCGAATTTCCATAGGAACCTGGAATGTAGCTCCACCAACACGGCGGCTTTTAACTTCGACTGCCGGAGTAATGTTCTCCAAGGCTTTTTTCCAGACATCGAGGGAAGAGAGCTCATCGTTTTTCATGCGTGAATCAACGATATCGAGCGCATCATAGAAAATTTGATATGCAACGGTTTTCTTACCGTGTTGCATCATGTCGTTTACAAATCGTGTAACTAGAACGTCGTTAAATTTTGGATCAGGAAGAATGATCCTCTTTTTTGGTTTCGATTTTCTCATCGTAATCTTCTCTTTAGTGTTATTCGAATTGGTTGTTTAATCGATTTGGAGCTTCAGTTTACCCAGCCTCTGCCGGACTCATTTACTCAACCAAACCACTGCAAGCGGTCAATTCTCAAAATTATTTCTTCGGTCTTTTCGTACCGTACTTAGAACGTCTCTGTGTGCGTCCTTCTACACCGGCAGTGTCTAATGCACCGCGAACTAAGTGATAACGTACCCCTGGTAAATCTTTTACCCTACCGCCACGCACCAATACAATGGAGTGCTCTTGCAGGTTATGACCTTCGCCCGGAATGTAGGCATTCACTTCTTTTTGGTTCGTCAACCTTACCCTTGCAACTTTACGCATCGCAGAGTTAGGTTTCTTGGGTGTAGTTGTGTAAACACGTACACAAACACCTCGTTTTTGAGGACAAGAATCTAAAGCACGAGACTTACTCTTCTCTACCTGAACGGTACGTCCTTTCCTTACTAACTGTTGAATCGTTGGCATACAACTATTTAATTAATCATTAATATTTTTCCAAAATGGACTGCAAAGGTATTGAAAAATCAACAAAATCAATGCATTCCATCTGTGTTTTTGGCAGAACTCTCCAAAAACGGCAGGCAAAAGTACTAATTTCCAGCAAATAACAATAGCTTTTCTAACTGTTTTTTGGATTTGACCCTAAATTTAAAATGAGAACTAGTTTGTGTCGGTAACCTTTTCCTTCAGGATCGATTTAATAGGATTGAAAAAACGCTGAATCAACCGAAGATCTTCGGTAATAATCTCAGCCTCACCCTTCATCTCTTGGCTAAAGCTTAGCGGAATGCCATAATTGGTCATCAAGCTTTGAGGAAGATTGATCTCTGCAATATAATTATCATTGGAAGGAACCAGCGAGATTGACTTAACAACACCCCGCACCATACCATATTCCATATAAGGGAAATTATCGAACCGAATATTGACCACCTGTCCAATCTTCACTTTCCCGGCACCGCGCAATGGCAAAGCAACCCGACCAATGATTTTGCTTTCGCTTTCCGGCACCACGGTAAATACGATATCACCACTTTTTACCTGCTGGTTTTTGCTCCAAAAATTGGTAAAGCTAACCCGCCCCTCAATCGGAGTTTGCAGCACAAATGCCTGGTTCCAATAATCGAGCCGACTCTGCAGAACATTCAGCGCCTCGATCAGTTTCGATTGCGATTGCCGTTTCTGATCTTCAAATTCCTTTTCAGCTCCAATAATCTTCTGCTGAAGCTGAATAATTTCCTTTTGTGTTGTAGCCAAATCAGTGCGAGCACCGTTGAAACTATATTTTTTTTGCAGAAGCGAAGATTCCGATTTTTTGTAATCCACCAGCGAAAGCACATCGCGCACATACAATCCCGAGTCTCGCTTAAACTGCTCATAAGCAATCTGGAATTCGTTCTCCAAAATCTGCCGCTGAGTCCACAAGCGATCGTAATAAATGCGCTGCATATGCTCCTGCTCGCGCAAGGAAGCTATTTTCTGCGGGAAAAAGTTCAAGCGGACAAAACTGATGTAATTATTATACAGACGTAAAAAAGAGGAAAAATCAGACTGAATCTCCCCTAGCCTGTAGTTCGGTTTCAGCTCCTTATAAAACAAAGTATCGAAGGTAATAAAATAGCCCTCTAAAAGCTCCAACTCCTCCTCCAATGCGTTCACATCTTTGTAGTTCGCAGCATTTTCTAAAATAGCAATGAGCTGGCCCTTCTCCACCGAATCTTCATCCTGCACAAACAACTGGTCGATTTTACCGGTACTACGAGCAACAATATGCGCAGGAGGGTTTTCAGAAAGCACAACAATACGCGCCCTGATAATATCAGGATAATGAAACACCCAAGCCCCCAACAGTATTAGCAGCAGAAAAATCAGAATCATGGTCAAGCCACTTCGCATCAACCACGAGGGCGATTTCCCGATGATCTCCTGAACCTCATCACTTCGAATTTCTATGTTATCGTTCTGTGGCATAACTACTCAAGCGCAGAGCCCAATTGTCTGCTATAATTGTATTTATTTTTTATAGACCTTCAGTCTTTAAATTTAATTTAATAGCTGAATTTAGATCTTTCAAGTGACCAACAAATCCAGCTTTATCCGCAGGCGAAATCAAAATCGAACCACCCGTGTACCTAATCTCAAGTCGATCGAGAGAATTAGCCGGCGAAGCCAGCGGATTGTTCGTTTCCGATATTTCAACGATTGTATCAATTCCAATCGCTTTATCTACCAAAAAACCACTTCTTATTCTCAAAACACGTTCGTCAACAAGATAGTAAGTAGTCATAAACAAATACCCAACAAAACCACCCACAAATAAATTAATTACCAGTCCCAGCCAAGCACGATGATAAACCATCAAAATAGAAGTGCATCCTATAATCACTATAAGAAAGAAAAGAATGCCGCCCCCAATTTTCGAGTTATACTTTTTCATCTCATTCTACTATCGTATCAACAAAACAACACTTGACCCTTATAATATAATTAAACCACAACGAACTTCATCCATCAATTACCCAACTCCAACTGATTTTTCACCAGATTGTAATAAGCCCCCTTTTTCGCTGTTAGCTCGGCATGATTCCCAACTTCCACAATCTCCCCCTGATCCAACACCACAATCTGATCCGCATTTTTCACGGTACTCAATCGGTGCGCGACAACCACCACGGTTTTACCTTCATATACCTTATCCAGGTTTTCCATAATGACCTTTTCATTGTTTGCATCTAAAGCATTGGTTGCCTCATCAAAAAACAGATATTCCGGATTTTTATAAACCACCCGGGCAATCAATATCCGCTGCTTCTGCCCTTCACTCAATCCATGACCATCCTGCCCAATTCGGGTATTGTACCCCAATGGCAAACCTTCCACAAAATTTTGAATATTGGCCGTCTTTACTGCAAACAATAATTTCCCCTTATCTACCTGCTCATCGCCTACCACAATATTATTCATAATTGTATCCGAAAAAATAAAGCCATCCTGCATCACTGCGCCCACCTTGGTGCGCCACCATTGTTGCGAAAAATTTTTCAAATCAGTATCGCCCACCCGGATAGTACCAGAAACCGGAGGATAAAATCCCAGCAACAATTTCACTAAGGTCGTCTTCCCACTTCCACTGGTCCCGACAATAGCTGTCAGTTTTTTCTCCGGAATGGTCAGCTCAATCCGATTCAACACTTTAGGAGAATGCGGCCCTTCATACTGAAATACCAGATCGGAGATCGCAATAGTACGCTCCACTGGCATCGTATTGATGCGCGGATCATCCTTCTTCTCTTCATCGTCCTTATTATGGATTTCACCCAAGCGCTCCAAACTTATCTTGGCATCCTGCGCCAAATGCATAAAGCTAATAAGATCTGTCAGCGGCGCATTCAATTGCCCGATAATGTATTGCACAGCCAGCATCATTCCTAGCGTCATCTGCCCATTCAATACCGCCATAGCCGCCAGTACAGTTATCACAATATTCTTGGTTTCGTTGATAAAAACCGACCCGGCCTGCTGGTACTGATCCACCGAAAGACTTTGCACATTCACCCGAAACAATCGCGCCTGAATGCGCTCCCATTCCCAGCGCTTTTGCTTTTCGTAATTATTGAGTTTGATTTCGGGCATGCCGTTAATCAACTGAATCAGCATGCTTTGATTTTCACTCAGCTGCGAAAATTTCTTATAGTCGAGTTGCCGGCGACGCTGCATAAACAAATACACCCAAACCACATACAAGGCAGAACCAATGACAAACACCGCCAAAATTTTCCAACTGTAAATAGCCAACACAATACCAAAGATCACGAGATTAAACATCGAGAACAGAACGCTCAAGGTTTGCGTAGTCAGGAAACGTTCAATCCGTCGATGATCCTGAATACGCTGCATTAAATCGCCAATCATTTTAGTGTCGAAAAAGCCAATCGGCAACTTCATCAACTTGATCAAGAAATCAGAAATAATAGAAATATTAATCCGGGTACTAATGTGCAGCAAAATCCACGATCGCACAAAGTCGACCGACATCTTTCCAATAAACAGCATCATCTGCGCACCCAACACCAGGTAGATAAAGCTAATATCCTGATTATTGATCCCCACATCAACAATGCTTTGTGTCAGAAATGGAAAGATGAGTTGAATAATACTCGCCGCCAGGAAGCCGATCATCAACTGCCCCACCAACCGACGGTGCGGCCGAACATAGCGCCACAGAAACGCAAACCCTGTACGATCATCCGTTTCATCATCCTGATCGTAAAAAGCTGGAGTTGGCTGCAACATCAAACAAATCCCCTTCTCCTCTCCAGCAGACATTGTAGCCAGCCAGTGTTTTTTGAATTCTTGTTCATTGTACTTAACCAGGCCAAAAGCCGGGTCAGCCACAAACACCTTCCCTTTCTTTACATCATAAACCACCACAAAGTGATTCTGATCCCAATGCACAACACAGGGCTTGGGAACATCCTTCACCAGCTGGGCATAAGTAACCTTGGTTCCCAAGCTGCGCATACCAATGGCTTCAGCGGCATCACTTATTCCAAGCAACGAAACACCTTCGCGCGAAATATGAGATTGATCCCGTAAATAATTCAAATTGAAGTTGCGCCCGTAAAACTTGGCGATCATTCGCAGGCAGGTGGGCCCACAATCCATGGCGTCGGGTTGCTTATAATGAGGAAAACGAGGCATAGCACTATTTTTCACCTTAAAAATACGGCAAATCAGCACTCATTTAGCAGTAAGCCGAATTAGTTATTCACAATTGCCCGTTAATAGCGGAGCAGCCATTAAGGCGCCACTCCTTGAGATTCTAAAAAATGCACATCCTCAAATTAAACTCCTCCAACACCCCTAACACTCCGGCCTACTTCAACATTCCCCTAACCAACTATATCAACTCATAACCAGCCGATTGAACCACAATCATTCCCTAAACTTATCGTTTGGTTACTTTCATATGTTAAACCCACTCCCCCCCCGACCACCCCCGCTCAAACAAAGGACAATTCGCAGACCGATAACACCAGCTCAAACCTCCAGCGCACCCAAAGAGAATTCAATTCACTCAAGCAATGGTCCTATCTTTTGAACAATATCACCCCTACCCTAAACACACTCACAAACACACAGCAACACTGCCCACAAAGCGCAAAAAGACGCCCCTTTATAAGTTTTTTATTACGATCAAATACCGCTTATTCCAAAAAACATTTCTATAACACATTTCTGCTATTACAACATCGTTGTTTGTTACTAAATTATTACTAATTTTGGTGACTTCCATTGGAAATTCAACCTACAAAACGTGTTTTAAACCAATAAAAAACTGACAAGATGAAAATCTATAAAACAGATCAAATCCGCAACATCGCTTTAATTGGGAATGCTGGCAGTGGGAAAACCACCCTCGCAGAAGCCATGCTGTTCGAGGGTGGAGTAATCAACCGTCGGGGCGAGGTAACCGCCAAAAACACTGTATCAGACTATCTGCCCATCGAGCACGATTATGGCAACTCCGTCTTCTCTACTATTCTTCACACCTTCTGTAACGAAAAAAAAATAAACATCATCGACACCCCGGGAATGGACGACTTCCGCGGGAGCGTGGTTTCTGCCCTTCACGTAGTAGGAAGCGCGGTAGTCACTGTCAACACACCACACGGCATTGAAGCCGGAACAGAAGCTGTTTGCCGCCACACTGAAAAAGCCGGCAAACCCATGATCTTTGCCTTCAATCAACTGGATCACGAAAATGTCAACTTCGAACAAACAGTTGATCAAGCCAAAAATATCTTTAGCAACAAAGTCACCGTAGTACAATACCCGATGAACGCCGGTCCTGGCTTTAACAGCATTATTGATGTGCTGAAAATGAAACTATATAAATATCCAGCCGACGGAGGCACACCCGAAATCCTGGATATTCCGGATGACGAAAAAGAACGTGCCGACGAACTACACAACGAACTGGTTGAAATGGCTGCAGAAAACGACGAAGCACTGATGGAACTTTACTTCGAAAAAGGAAGCCTCAGCGAAGACGAAATGCGCCAGGGAATCAAGCTAGGAATGATCGACCGAAGTTTATTCCCCGTCTTCTGCACCGGAGCTAAGCACAACATGGGAGTCGGCCGGTTGCTCGAATTCATCGCCAACATTACGCCTTCACCAGCAGAAGCAGTTGAAGTTCCGGAAATCAATGGAAAAGAAGTAAAAAAAGGTGAAGACGCCCCCACCTCGCTCATCGTTTTTAAAACAACTATCGAACAGCACGTTGGGGAAATCACCTACTTTAAGGTTATGAGCGGAACCGTCAAAGAGGGACAGGATCTGATCATCGCCAAGAACGGCAACAAAGAACGAATTTCCCAACTCTTTGTTTCGGCCGGAAAAAACCGCTCCAAAGTGGATGCGATGGTCGCCGGAGACATTGGCGCCACCGTAAAAATGAAAGATGTTGATGTCAACAATTCACTCAGTGAAAAATCGGCCGGATACAAATTTGCAGAAATCCAATTCCCGACCTCCAGACACACTGTTGCGCTGAAAGCCGTTAACGAAGCCGACGATGAAAAAGTAAGTGAGAGCTTCCAGAAACTACACGATCAGGACCCAACCTACATCGTGGAGTATTCAAAAGAATTGAAGCAAATGCTGGTCCACTGCCAGGGGGAATACCACCTCAACACCTTGAAATGGTTCTACACCAATGAATTCAAGATTGACATTGAATTTTCGAAACCGAAGATTCCATATCGCGAAACCATCACCAAATTAGCCCAAGCCGATTATCGGCACAAAAAGCAATCGGGTGGCGCCGGACAATTCGGCGAAGTACACCTGTTTATCGAACCCTACATTGAAGGAGTAGAACCTAAAACACTCGTTTCAATGAATGGCAAGGAGCAAAAACTATCACTCCGCGACACCCAGGAATACCCACTTCCATGGGGTGGGAAACTGATCTTCCACAACTGCATTGTTGGTGGCTCCATTGACGCCCGCTTCCTCCCTGCTATCCTAAAAGGAATCATGGAGAAAATGGAAGAAGGACCACTCACAGGCTCCTATGCACGCGACATCCGTGTTTACGTTTACGACGGAAAAATGCACCCGGTAGACTCTAACGAAATCTCGTTCAAGCTGGCCGGACGAAATGCCTTCTCTCAAGCTTTCAAAAATGCCGGACCAAAAATTCTGGAACCGATCTACAACCTGGAAGTATTCGTACAAAGCGACCGCATGGGCGATGTCATGAGCGACCTGCAAGGACGCCGGGCTTTAATCATGGGCATGGGCAGCGAAAAAGGTTTTGAAAAGATCAACGCCAAAGTACCACTAAAGGAAATGCACAAATACATTACAGCCCTGAGCTCACTAACCCAAGGACGCGGAAGCTTCTCCATTGGCTTTGATGGCTACGAAAAAGTACCACAGGAAGTACAAGATGAACTTCTGACAGCCTATGCCGCCGAACAGGAAGAAGATTAACAAAAGACCAATTCTAATCCTATCATAACTAGCAATCAAACTAATTATGACAAAACCCCGGATCAGCCAATCCGGGGTTTTTAGTTTTCTTACCCGAACATAAAATAACGACGACAAACCACAAGCCACACCACCCCCAGCTCCTCACCTCCATCACAACAAGAAAATCAACAACAGGTAGGTAAAATTACCCATTGTGCAAAACGACTCAGTGTCATAAGTTTGTTTCATCGTACTGCAATCTTAAACCGATCGCAATACAGAGGAAACGCAAAATCATTTTATCATCTCCAACAAAAAAACTAAAAAGAATTTCCATGAAAAGAACGATTCAAAGCTTCAAAAAGGGCATCATCTTCACATTATCGCTGATAGCCCTCGGACTAACACACCAAAGCTGCCAAGACATCGACGTCGAAGTAGCCGACAGACAAGCACTAAAAGATCTAACCATTGAATATCCATGCAAAGAAGTTTGCCTGGTAGCTGGACAGCACATGCAAGTAGGCTCCGTCATCGTATCTCAAGATGGAGACAACATTCATGTGACTTACAACGTAACCGAATCGGGAGTCTACCTGACTGAAACTCACCTCGACATTTTTGCTGACCTCGACCAATTTGATGCAGCTAAAAAACTAAGTAACGGAGGTGCCATTCCCGGAAAATTTGAATTTAAGAAAAGCTGGAAAGCATCGGATAAGATAACCAGCCACACGGTTGTAATCCCCAAAGAATACATTGATGAAATAGCGCCCAACGCCGATTGTTTCTACATCGCCTCGCATGCAGCGCTTTCAAATGGAGAAACTGCTTGGGGTGGCTTCTGCACCGAAACAGACCAAGGTGTTTCGCTAAGCGACGCCATGAAATTCCCAGGTAAAAACTGGAGTGTCTTTTTTGAATTCTGCCTTGACGAATGCCTAACCACTGTCGATTTCACCTACGCCTGGGAAGACCTAATGAAAGACGGAGCAGACGGCAACGATGGCGACTACAACGACCTGGTCATCAAGTCAGATGTCATTCGCTCACAGGACATGTTAGTGATTTCGATTTACGCATCTGCCAGAGGAGCTGATTACGACCACGCCTTCAAAATCAAATTGCCAAAAACTGGAATCATTGATGGCTTAACCGGAGGTATCGGTGGTGCTGCAAACATCGAAGAAGCTGGCGACGACTACATAATTACCGTATTTGCAAGCACTAAAGCTGTACTTCCTGCAGAAAATGAAGCGCCATACCTATTCGCAGCCAATACACTGGAAACAGATACGGATTGCGAGCCCCATGCCAACGCTATCATCACCATTCTGACAGACGAGAACTTTAGCTTCGACCCTGATTTCCCATACGAACCGTTCATTACCGTACACCCAGGAACAGCTAATGCCTACGACCTCAATATATGGGAACTGCAAGCCACCCCTGCCGATGGGGCAACCTGGACAGATGCCGATGGCAAAGAACATCCAAATGGCATCATCATCCCCTACAACTGGCAATGGCCGTATGAAAAGACATACATCGGTGAAGCTTACGGAAATTTCACCAGCATTACTGATGGATGGACTGCGACTTGGGCAGACGATCTTACTGACGCAACCAAAGTTTTCGACCTGATATGTGAATAACTCAACAAAAACACATTTTGAACTCCCAATTTTAATAATTCGACAAAAACAAACAGGCAGCCAATTTGGCTGCCTGTTTGCATTAAAAAACACCTCTTCGAACTTAAATAATCTTCATCTTTTACTTAAAAACGGAAGCATCTTCTTAATACAATCTTTCAGGTAATTTACAATAATTTTCCAATACAAGTATCGCCCAAGCCTGGTTTTAATGCTGCTATCAACTCTCCTAAGATTTGATATATAACTCTTGTCCATTGGAAGATGAATAAGAAAATTCGACTCAAAAGCTTTCCATCGATTTTGAACATGCAAGGTTGGGACACTCCAAAATCGGCTAATCACTCCAAACGAACCAACATCACAACAATACATCCCTTTGCGCATGAGTTTTTCCAACGCGACAGAAACCAACACCTCATCGCCCTGGTGATGAAACAACTGGCAATTCTGAAAATAATCATCCTGCAAAAGCTGGATTTCCTCATCTAGTTGAGCATAAAACTCCGAATCACCTCCAAGAAATTCGCCACCTACCCAAATCCCAAGCGATGACTTCCCTGACATCAAAATATCCTTATCCTGAATCAACCGATCTCTACCATAAGCGGGATAACGCTGACTCGTCACATTATAAAAAGTTGGAATGTTGCTGTCGATACAATTTTTCAGATTTGTAGGCATCGCACTCAAGCACAACACATCACTATCAATCAAAATGCAATAACCCGATCCATCACCCAAAGACTTAAAATACTGAAAAACATCCAACTTAAAGTGAGCGGAATAAAAAGCAACCTTTCGGGGGACGTTCAACTGAAAAGGGATTTCAACAACATGCAGGTCTTGCGAATAATGCTCAAGATATTCTCTCTGGTTAGTGAGCACTACCAGCTCTTTTGAAGTAAAAAATTCCAGGGACTTCGACAAAGTTTGACAACATCGAATATAAGTTTGAATTTGCCGATCAAAATCACCATGAACACCATTGGTTGCAGCGGACTCACCCGCAACATCGACATACAGTAAAGTATAAAAAGAGTAATCTCTCATACAATGAACGTTTGTACTTCTAATTTAGTGATCATTTATCTGTTTCTCTCAGCCCGCTTAATTCAACAACGCCACGTCCGGCTTTTCCAACAAAGAATCAGCTCAAAGCCATCGAAGAACCATCGACCTCCCGCTGCAATATATCCACCAGCCGATGCTCAAATTTCTCAAGTGTAAACTCCTTCAGGTAACGCCTATGTCCCGCCTCGCCCATTTGCTTGCGCAATCGTTCATCCTTAATCAACAGCTCAAGCTTATCGGTCAGCGCCGACACATCTTGCTGAGGCACCAGGAATCCGGTAACACCATTATCGACAACATCGGGGATCCCCCCCTCAAAAGTAGACACAACCGGCAACTGATATTGCATAGCTTCAACATTCACTAAACCAAATGTTTCAGACTTATAATACGTTGGAAAAGCGAAAATATCGGAACTTCTAAACACTAATTCTTTCTCCAAGCCAAATTTACCTCCCACATAAGCCACCTGATCAACCAATTCTTTTTGCCTAATCATCTCAACAAGCTGCTTGCCTGAGATATCGCCGTCACCACCAGCAATTGTACAATGAAAAGAACAATTGCGCGTTTTCAGCAACACACAGGCATCCAAAAGCACCTCCACTCCCTTTGACTTAATCAAATTCGAAAGAAATAAAATCTCCGGAACCTCATTCTTCATCTCCTGCATTGAGGAGCCCGCCATAGCAACTCCATTCGGACAAAGCCGGATCTGCTGCTGCGCAACGTATGGAGCAACATCTGAATACAAGTGGCTGGATAGAAGAATAACGATTGAATTCGCAAAAGCAAAATGAAATAAGCGCCGGAAAAAGAAACTGTCTTTCTTTTCTTCAAATCCCTTATTATGCAAATGATAAACCCGTCGAACACCAAACATCTTCAACAGAAGGATCAGTATAAAATCTTTCAAGAAAGCCGCACCGGTCGTTGTCAGCGCAAAGTAGCACACCGAAGGCCGCTTCCGAAACAACTCTCTAATCAATTTAACAGCAATTCGCAACCCTTTATGCAACTTACGAATCGTCAAATCTCCGGACTCATTCACCTCACTCGACAGCAACAAATTAATGTATCTGGCATCAAATGTCTGATTAATCAACCGACTCTCTTTAATAGACAACCCAACAATAGCTGAACCATGAATAGCAGGCGGAAGATGGAGAAGAAATAAAACATTCGTTTTCATATCACGCTAACTTAAATCTTTCAACTAAACGTGATTTTAGAGAAAATTTCGCTCTAAACTCTTTAACCAGTAAAGGATCAACAACCGGGGTTGGATTAAATTCAAAATCAGTCTTCGACCCTTCATCTAAACTTGTCCTGAAACGCTGGCTACTTTTTGTGTTTGTTGCATCCTCTCCAAACCCAATGCTCATTACTTTTGACTTAACAGGAAAAACGGTCAGCAAGTCTTGCTCAAACTGGCAATACCCCAATCGAATAGCCCAGGAATCCAAGCGTCCGGTCATTTGCTTCCAAAGCATGTAGGGCATGTCCATTCCACCACGCATGAACCGCAACTGACGAAACAAGTTCCACTTAAAAGAACGATAACTCTGCGCCTCCCAATCGACCAACTCCCAGCGATCCTGCCAAATGCCCCACCCCCAGGAGCCTGAACGATACCCCAGGTAAAAATCTCTGTTAGTATCTTTCAAGGAAGGCAGATCCATCGTATACCCCGAAACACTCATGATCTTTTTATTGTCCTGATAATACGCCAACCCCTGGTTTAGAAAATGAAGGAAGTTAGGTGTCGTAATCAAATCATCCTCCAACACAATCACCTTCCCAAATTGAGCAACAAGCTTTGAAACACCAGAAATTACCGAGCTCGCCAATCCCTGATTGACCGGTGCTTGAAAAACAGATACCGATTTAAAGCCAGTGATCGTTCCTAAATACTGTCTGACTTCGAAAACTTTCTCATCGGACTTCTTATCTTTTGCTCCATCCGAAAAAATACAAAGCTCACTTTCCGAAGCCAAATAATTGCTCTTTAATGCTTCTATTGTTCGTTTGAGTTCCTCGGGTCGGTTGTATGTAAATAAACATATGGGAGCCAGCATAGGATTTCAATTTGGGGCTTTTATAAATTATGCAGCAATAATATTCTCACCCTTAAGGTAAATAAAATAAAACAAAACTACCTCAGTCAGTGGCTCTTTAAACAAAACGTACCATCAGCACCACAAAGACCTACTTCTCGCGAAACAAATGTACAAAGCCGTGTGCATTCTGAGTTTCATCATCACGCCCCACTGCTTTTACTACGTAATAATAGACTCCCGGACTAGCATCACGCCCACCAATCTTTCCATCCCATACCGATTCACTCACACTCTCATCAAAGCCTTGCACATTATTGTTTTCCCATGAATGCACTTTACGGCCCCATCGGTTAAACACCTGAATGTGGATGGATTTGATCGACTGATACTTGACAATAAATACATCATTCACCCCATCTCCATTGGGAGTAAACACATTAGCAACTTCGAGCAATGAGTTTTGAACAACAATATAATCTTCAAGATAAAAAGTATCGGTACAGGCAAAGCTCTCAGAGTTCTTCGTTGTCACCAGCTTTACCTGATACGTTCCCGAGCTTTCATAGGTATAAATAGGACTCTGATCAATCGCTGTTGCTAAAATACTATCTTCTACCAGCCCGCCATTCAAACCTTCCTGAAGCAACTCATCCCGGTCACGAAAGAAAAACCACTCGTACTCATCGGCATTTAGCGATGTGCTGGTGAATGAAACATCCAGTGGAGCTTCGCCTTCCATCGGGGTCGCATCGAAGGAGGCCTCAGTCACAATACTTTGATAAGAAACCGAAACTTCAACCTGACATTCAAAGCGATCATAAACAGTCAGGGTATATTCCGTATTTCTTGCCGGAGGTGAAAACACCTGAGGACTCAACACCGAAGCAACCGGATCGCCATCAGCTTCCCAGCGAACCTTCACATCTTTAAAAACCTGCAGCTCCAATCCTGTAGCCAAATCATAATAAACCGGAGAAGCCTCTTCGAAAACCGCTTGTATCTGAAAATAATCACAGGTCGATTCCGTGATTTCAGCCGTTGCCGTATACCAGCTATTCATCACCCAGGCCGTGTATATTTCGGTCGTTTCCCCTGAAGTCACTTCAACCCGATAACCACCATTCTCCAAATTACGAATGGTTGACGAAGTAGCTCCCGAGTTATCTGATAGGTAAGCATCAAAACTTCCTGTTCCCGGACTATACTTAAACCACTCAAAAATGGCAGCCCCACCAAAGCTTGAAGTAGCAGTCAATTGACCTAAATTTTCATTCGGAGCTGCGCAAAAAATATAGATTTGATCCTGAACACCTGAGCTATACGCTGTTTGCACAGCATCATCCGACACAGCCGTAAGCTGAGCTTCAACATTACAAGGAAAAAACAAGGTAATCAACAAAACAAAAAGTGGTGTTATCCTATTTAATTTCATCATCAAAAACAGCTTGAATTATATGATATTACAATAATAACGCTAAAAATTGACTTATCTTTTACCGACCTCTCCTTTTTTCGTCCGAAACTCATTTGTTGAAAACTAGCATAAGCCAATGCTTCGAAATAAGAAAATAGGTTATACTTTTGAGGCTGACTTAGAAATACTGTGATTGTGAATTATCTTGAAGAATTAAACGAAGCTCAAAGAAAAGCTGTTGAAAACACCGAAGGACCATCCCTTATCATTGCCGGGGCCGGTTCTGGGAAAACGCGTGTGTTGACCTACCGTATTGCCCACCTGCTGAAACAAGGCACGCGTCCAGCCAGCATTTTGTCGCTAACCTTTACCAACAAGGCAGCCAAAGAAATGAAAGAACGGATTGCCAACGTTGTCGGAGCAAAAACGGCCAAATACCTGTGGATGGGGACTTTTCACTCCATTTTCGCCCGTATCTTACGAGTTGAATCTGAAGCTCTTGGTTATCCTTCAAATTTCACGATATACGACTCAGCCGATTCTAAAAGCCTGCTTAAAACCATCATTAAAGAATTTAAGCTCGACGATAAAACATACAAACCCAATGTGGTTTCCAGCCGGATTTCGGCTGCCAAAAACAGCCTGATTACTCCAGCTGCTTACGCAACAAATGCCCAGGTGCGCGAATACGACATGAGCATAAGAATGCCACGCATTGCTGAAATTTATAAAGAATATGCCCGCCGGTGCTTTTTAGCCGGTGCCATGGATTTTGACGACTTGTTGCTAAAAACAAACATCCTCTTTCGCGACCACAAAGACATCCTTGCCAAGTACCAGGAGCGCTTCGATTATGTTTTGGTAGATGAGTACCAGGATACGAATTTCTCGCAATACCTGATTGTTAAAAACCTGGCTGCAAGCCACAAAAACCTATGTGTTGTTGGCGATGATGCACAAAGTATCTATTCATTTCGAGGAGCACGAATTGAAAATATCCTGAATTTTCAAAAAGATTACCCTGAACACGAGGTGTATAAACTGGAGCAAAATTACCGCTCCACCCAAACCATTGTAAATGCTGCCAACAGCATCATCCAAAAAAATAAACGCCAGCTTCCCAAGCGGGTTTTTTCAGAAAATGCGGAAGGAAACCGAATCAAAGTATTTTCGGCTCTAACCGATAACGAAGAAGGGTATTTGATTGCCAATGAAATAAGCGAAACGCGCATGCGGCATCATTATCACTATCAGGACTATGCTATTTTATACCGCACCAATGCGCAGTCGCGAATTTTTGAGGAATCCCTTCGTAAACGGAACATTCCGTATAAAATCTATGGCGGATTATCGTTCTATCAGCGCAAGGAAATCAAAGATTTACTATCTTACTTCCGGATCGTTATCAACCCCAAAGACAATGAAGCGCTCAAGCGGATCATCAATTATCCCGCTCGGGGAATTGGAGCCACCACGCTCACCAAACTGGAACAAGCCGCCATGGCTCAAGGGATCAGTATTTTTGAAGTGATCGAACAAAGTGGCTCAATGAATCACGCCACGTTAAATAGAGGGACACTGAGTAAAGTGCAGCAATTTGCAGCCATCATCAAACAATTTCAGGAGAAAAATGAATTGAACGATGCTTTCGAAATGGCCAGCGAGATAGCCCAACAAACCAGCATCATTAAAGATTTATACAAAGATCAAACGACCGAGGGACTGAGTCGTTTCCAAAACATACAGGAATTACTGAATGGCATTCAGGAATTTTCAATCAATGCCCGGGAAGAAGGTCTTCCAAATAACCTGTCCAACTACATGGAGGATGTGGCGCTGCTGACCGATCAGGATGAAGACAAAGATGAAGACCGCGACAAGGTGACGCTCATGACAATTCACTCGGCCAAAGGGCTTGAGTTCAAAAATGTATTTATCGTTGGGGTTGAAGAGAACTTATTTCCCTCCAGCCAATTTGGAAATGTTACCCCCGAAGCCTTTGAAGAAGAACGTCGGCTGTTTTACGTTGCCCTTACCCGCGCCGAGGAAAACGTTTACCTCAGCTTTGCCAAGCAACGCTACCGATGGGGAAAACTCGACTTTTGTAATCCCAGTCGTTTTATTGGCGAGGTTGACGTGCAATTTCTGGAGCTGCCAGATGAAGCCGACTTCAGCTTTGACGAACTGCCAACGGAAGGAAAGGCCATTCAGAAACAAACATTTGGTAAACCAACGGCTGCCAGCAGACGACCATCAACAGCTGACCAACCTGGAATGAACCAAAAACTGGTACAACTGCGACAAGCCAAAAAGCAAGCTCAAAACTTTGACGGAGATGACCCACGGGATATCCAGTCAGGGATGCTGGTTGAACACCAACGATTTGGAAAAGGGAAGGTACAACAAGTAGAAGGCGTATTCCCCAATTTGAAAGCCACCGTCTTCTTCCCCAACGCCGGACAAAAACAATTGCTACTGAAATTTGCCAAGCTAAAAATTGTTCAATAATTCAACAAAGCGAATGGAATAACACCCAACCAATCAAGATTTTCACAAATTAATTTGTCAACAAAATATTTTCACTTAGCTTTGCAAACAGATAAATCGCCTTCACTTCAGATTATCAACAGAATTACCGAACTTGTACAACCTTGTTTGACACAAAAGTTTATTAGATATTTTTTTTAAATGGATTACAACTCGAATCGTAAAAAGTTACCCCTGCCAGAGTATGGGCGTAATATTCAGAATATGGTTGATCATGTGATGACCATTGAGGACCGTGCTGAACGCAATGTAGCGGCTCAAACCATTATCGACATTATGGGAAACTTATACCCATACCTTCGCGACATCAATGATTTCAAACATAAACTCTGGGATCACCTGGCCATTATGGCTGACTTCCAGTTGGATATTGATTACCCCTATGATCCACCGAAGCCGGAAACATTTCAGGAACCACCTAAAAAAGTTCCTTACTCCAGCAACCACATCAAATTTCGTTACTACGGAAAAACACTGGAGTTGATGGTTGAAGAAGCCATCAAATACGAAGATGGCGAAGAAAAAGAAATTCTGATCACCCTGCTGGCGAACCACATGAAGAAATCATACCTGACGTGGAATAAAGATGCAGTAGAGGATGATAAAATTTATAAGGATCTGGAGATTGTTTCCAAAGGCGCAATCAAAAGAAACGACTTGGATCTGACCGAAACACGTGATATCCTTTTCCGTTCAGCCCCACGAAAAAAACAAAGCACTGGCCCAAGCCGTGGCCCAAAGAAACATCGCAAAAACGACTAAATACTTTTCATCGAGATGGCAACATTTCAAATTGAAGGCGGAAAAAAATTAGCGGGTACGCTCAAGCCTCAGGGCGCTAAAAACGAAGCGTTGCAAGTTATTTGTGCGACCCTTTTAGCCAGCGAACCAGTCATCATTAGCAATATCCCCGAAATACGGGATGTTCTGAAACTCATTGAAATTTTAAGCGAATTAGGTGTAAAAACCAAACGCTTACAAAAAGGCCAATACCGGTTTCAAGCTGATCAGATAGATATGGACTACCTGAAATCAGAGCAGTTTGCAAGCCAGGCTAGCAGCCTGCGTGGATCCATCATGATTGTTGGCCCGCTGTTAGCCCGATTCAACAAAGCCTTAATTCCGCAACCGGGGGGCGATAAAATCGGGCGACGTCGTTTAGATACCCATTTTGTCGGCCTTCAAAAGCTTGGAGCTGAATTCAATTACGATCCAGTCAACCATTTTTATCAGGTTACCACCCAAAAACTGCGGGGAGCCTATATGTTGCTCGATGAAGCATCGGTTACCGGCACGGCCAACATTTTGATGGCTGCCGTTATGGCCGAAGGCACTACCACCATTTACAATGCAGCTTGCGAGCCATACTTACAGCAGCTCTGCAAAATGCTGGTTTCCATGGGAGCTCAAATTGAAGGAATCGGTTCGAACCTGCTTCGTATTACAGGAGTTAAACAGCTCAGCGGATGCTCCCACACCATTCTGCCTGACATGATTGAAGTTGGTAGTTTTATTGGCTTAGCAGCCATGACAGGCTCCGAAATAACCATTCAGGGAACCGGAATTGAACACCTTGGAATTATTCCCGAATCCTTTAAAAGACTCGGCATCAAATTACAAATAAAGGGCGACGATATTTTTATTCCCGCCCAAGAGGAGTATGAAATTGAGACCTTTATCGATGGTTCAATCATGACCATTTCAGATGCTCCCTGGCCCGGATTAACCCCCGATTTGCTGAGTATCTTTTTGGTGATCGCTACTCAAGCCAAGGGCAGTGTACTTATCCATCAGAAAATGTTTGAAAGCCGTCTGTTCTTTGTAGATAAATTAATCGATATGGGTGCACAAATCATTCTTTGTGATCCACACCGCGCCACGGTCATCGGACTGAATAAAAAACATACACTCCGAGGAACAACCATGTCATCACCTGACATTCGTGCTGGAGTAGCCTTGCTCATCGCAGCCTTATCGGCTCAAGGCAAAAGTGAAATCTTTAATATCGAACAAATTGACCGGGGCTATGAAGCCATTGATCAACGTTTACAAGCCATTGGAGCCAATATTGTTCGAACCAGCTAACGCCATCCTGCTAAGCCATTTTGTTAATAAATTCAAAAAAAGACGTCCCAACATAGTGACATAGTTGCATTTTTACTATTATTGGCCTCAATTTGAGTTGAAATTTGAATTAAGAGAGAAGAATATGAAGCAAAAATTATTAGTTACACTGATCCTGATTGTTGGCTTAATCGCCCAGTCAAAAGCAGGCGATGATGTTAAAATAGGCTTAGCTGTAGGAAACAAGGCGCCTGAAATAGCCGAACAATCAATTGATGGCAAGGAAATAAAACTGTCTTCGCTGGAAGGCCAAGTAGTATTGATCGACTTTTGGGCCTCGTGGTGCGGACCTTGTCGCCGTGAAAATCCAACGGTTGTGGCAGCCTATGAAGCCTTTAAAGACAAGAAATTTAAAAACGGAAACGGCTTTACCGTTTTCAGCGTTTCACTGGATAAAAGCAAACAAGCTTGGACTAAAGCCATTGAAGATGACAAATTGAGCTGGGATTATCATGTGTCAGACTTAAACGGATGGCAGGCTAAATACGCCTCTGTTTATGGCGTCCGCGGCATTCCGGCAAGCTTCCTCATTGACGGTGATGGTGTCATTATCGCCAAAAATCTGCGAGGAGCTGCTCTCCAAACGACTTTAGAGCAATTATTAAAATAAGATTATATCATCATAAGCATTGGAAGGCAGTACACCCGTGCTGCCTTTCTTTTTTATACTTTTGTCAGCTATTGACAAGATCGATATGCCAAAATGTCCCCACGCACGAAATGGCAACGTTTTTGTAAATCGACAATCCGGTAATATAAATACGATAAACATGGCCGAAGAAAAAATAAACAACGAACAAGAGCAGATGGAAGAAGCAGAAGTTACTGAAACGACTGCTCAGGAACAGCAAGAAACTGCCGAACAAGACAAAAAATCTAAAAAGGCAAAAGCCTCGAAAGAAGATAAAAAGTCGAAAAAAGAAAAACCCGAAGATAAAATAGAAGCCTTGGGAAATGAGTTGCTCGAATTAAAAGACAAACACATCCGTCTTCAAGCCGAATTTGACAACTACCGTAAGCGCACCATGCGCGAAAAAATGGACTTGGTAAAAACCGGTGGTGAAAGCGTCATTGTCAATATCCTTCCCGTGATTGATGACTTTGAACGCGCGCTAATGGCGTTCAATGAGATTGATAACAACGACCCCTTAAAACAAGGAATAACCTTGATTTACAGTAAATTTCAGGACTTCCTCAAACAAAACGGGATCGCTGAAATTGATGCCAAAGAAAAAGACTTTGATACCGACTTACACGAAGCGGTAACAAAAATACCTGCCCCGAAAGAGGATTTAAAAGGGAAAGTGGTGGATGTTATTCAAAAGGGCTACCTAATGAATGAAAAAGTCATTCGCTTTTCGAAAGTGGTAATCGGCGAGTAAGACAAAGAAAAAGCTAGTATGACAAAAAGAGATTTTTACGAAATTTTAGAGGTTAGTAAAAACGCTTCACCCGAGGAAATTAAAAAAGCCTATCGGAAAAAAGCCATTCAATATCACCCGGACAAAAACCCGGACAACAAGGAAGCTGAAGACAAATTCAAAGAAGCTGCCGAGGCCTATGAAGTGTTGAGCAATCCGCAGAAAAAACAACGCTATGACCAGTATGGACATGCCGGAGTTGGCGGAGCCAGCGGTGGTGGCGGTGGATTCAGTCAGCATGACATGTCGATGGATGATATTTTCTCCATGTTTGGCGATATTTTTGGAGGCCATGGCTTTGGAGGTGGCGGGTTCAGTGGCTTTGGAGGTTCGTCCCGTGGCGGTGGCCGAAGAGTGCACCGTGGATCAGATTTACGCGTAAAAGTCACTCTTTCGCTTAAAGACATTGCCAACGGTGTTGAAAAGAAACTAAAGCTTAAAAAATACAAAGCGTGTGATCCCTGTAACGGAACCGGCGCACAAGGAGGAAACGACTATACCACTTGCTCCACATGCCGGGGTAGCGGCCACGTAACTCGCGTAACCAACACGCTGCTGGGTCAAATGCAAACAACAGCAGCCTGTCCTAGCTGTAATGGCGAAGGGCAGATGATCAAAAACAAATGTACTTCATGCGGTGGCGAAGGAGTTGTTCGAGACGAAGAAGTTGTAAGCATCAAAATCCCTGCAGGAGTTGCAGAAGGCATGCAGCTGAATGTTTCGGGCAAAGGAAACGCCGGCCGACGTGGTGGACTTAATGGTGATTTATTAGTTATTATTACAGAAGAAAACCACCCAGAGCTGATTCGCGATGGCAATAATTTAATTTACAACTTATTCCTGAGTCTTCCTGACTTTGCATTAGGAACAACAGCTGAAATACCGACCGTTGAGAACAAGGTGAAAGTTAAGATTGAAGCAGGAACACAGCCTGAGAAAATTTTGCGCCTGCGTGGGAAAGGCCTACCCGATGTGAATGGCTATGGCAAAGGCGATTTGCTTGTACGTATTCACGCCTGGGCTCCGAAAAAGATTTCGGACGAAGAACGTAAGCTACTTGAAAAATTGCAGCAATCTCCCAACTTCCAACACACGCCGGGAACAGGAGACAAAAACTTCTTTGAAAAAATGAAAAACATATTTGACTAAATACGCAATGGTCACAACAAAAAGAAAGCGGCTTTTCTCCTTGAGAAGCCGCTTTCTTCATTTCTGAAAAAGAAGATTAAAACGAACTACCAATCCATCTTAATCACTTCACTTCCGGCAAGCAAAAAGGCGCCTGTACCATAAACTTCCCAACTGTCATTCGAGAAATTCGCGCGAGGGTCTGCACCAATCGGTTGAGTCCACCCTACATGCCCATCAGCTTGCAGCAAGCCGTTCAACCCAATCCAGGCTTTTTCCACCACAGGAGTGTACTCCTCTTTATCCAACAAACCATTATTGATTCCCCATGCCAAAGCAAAAGTGTAAAATCCCGAACCACTCGCTTCGCCTCCGGGATACGATTCCGGATCCAACAAACTGGCACGCCATAACCCATCGGCTTGCTGAAGCGCTTTAATTTTTTTTGCCATACGTAAAAACTGATCTTCATAGAACAGACGGTTTTTATAATCGGCCGGAAGTTCCTCCAACACAAGAGCCAGACCTCCCATAACCCAGCCATTTCCGCGCGACCAAAAAACTTTCTCTCCATTGGCCTCCCGCTTGGGTTCTTTCCAGTCCGTTTTGTATTTCATATCTCGGGCATACAAATTCTCCTCCTGATCAAACAACAAATCATAGGTTTCTTTGAAAAGACGATCGCTGAATTCGAGGTACTTCTCTTCACCCAAAGTAACTCCTAATTTCACCAAAGCCGGAGGCGCCATAAACAGCGCATCGCACCACCACCAGGTAATCGGGCGAATTTCGCCGGTTTTATAAGGTGTAGTCATAATTTTATCAGCGGTCTCGCGGAAAGGGGTAATCATCTTTTCCTCCTTCTCGATGCGATAAATATCAATATAGGTTTGGCAAATTGCATGATCGTCAGCATGCTGCAACCGCGGCCCAGGATTCCATTCATTAGCCTCTCCCATTTCTATTAAGGCATTCCAAATCTTTTTAGAACCAGTTGTCTCATAAGCCGCAAAAACGCCTGCATAAAAAGCGCCATTAGTCCAATCATATAATTGATGCTTCGGATTTTTCAACTGCCAGAAGGTCGCTTTCTTCATCACCTTTTTAATGTGATTCGGCTTAAATAATTTGTGCTTATCCGCGGCATGCAGCGTACCTACAAATAAAAACAGCAATAAAACAGATAGTACTTTTTTCATTACATTATTGGATTAGGTTAATCTACTTTTCAAAAATAGCAATTTTATGCAATCGATTGCTACCTGACCCCAAAATTAAAAAATGAACAATTAATCACCCGGGAGTTTTAATTTATCAGTTTTTCGTTTGGTACACTTTTATTTTATCATTATACTTGCACCTCAAAGTAAAAACGACATGAATAACAAACTGGGACATTACGGCCATCATCATCACATCCTATTTATCGGTAGGCCGTAATTCTTTTGCTTTGTTGTAAACAATATTAACCCAAAGAAGGCTTACCAAAAGGTAAGCCTTTTTTATTGATCAAAATTATCATGACACAACTAAGAATCGCTATTCAAACAAAAGGGAGACTCAATGAAGACTCCATGCAGCTTATTGGTGAAGCAGGAATTAAAATCAACCTTGGAAAACGAAAATTGCTGGCTGCAGCGAAAAATTTCCCACTAGAGGTCCTATTTCTTCGCGATGACGATATTCCGCAAGCCGTAGCCGATCAGGTGGCCGACATCGGTATCGTTGGCGAAAATGAGATGCTTGAAAAAAAGGAAAATGTAAAAGTCATCAAACGACTAGGATTCAGCAAATGTCGCTTAAGTTTAGCGATTCCAAAAACAGAAGACTATCCTGGCATTGAATGGTTCAATGGCAAAAAGATTGCCACTTCCTATCCGGTTATTCTGAAAGACTTTTTGGATAAAAACAACGTAAAAGCCGACATTCACGTCATTTCTGGTTCCGTTGAAATTGCTCCGGGGATTGGATTGGCCGATGCAATTTTTGATATTGTAAGCTCTGGTTCAACATTGGTTTCAAATCGTTTGAAAGAAGTTGAAGTAGCCCTGTATTCCGAAGCCGTATTGGTTGCCCCACAAGAACTGTCAACCGAAAAACAAGCCATTTTGGACGAAATGATTTTCCGCATGGAATCGGTTGAACGAGCCAAAGACAAGAAGTACATTCTACTGAATGCTCCCAACGAAAAGATTAAAGAAATTACCGCCATCTTACCCGGAATGAGAAGCCCCACGGTAACACCATTGGCTGAAGAAGGATGGAGCTCGCTACATTCTGTCATTGCTGAAAACGATTTTTGGGAAATCATTGGTAAACTGAAAGCAACCGGAGCACAAGGCATTTTGGTTGTTCCCATCGAAAAAATGATTTTCTAAACAGAAAGCCACATTTAATAAAAGAAAACATTCAATCTTTATAAAATTGACGCATGAAACGTTATTTAAATCCTGAAAAGAGCACATGGCCCCAACTGCTGGAGCGCCCGTTGTTTAACGCAGCCAACCTCAGCGAAAAAGTGGGGGCTATTCTGGATGAAATAAAAACAGATGGACTTTCCGCTGTTCAGAAATATACCGAGCAGTTTGACGGAGTGGTCCTTCGGGAGTTTGCTGTAACCGAAGCGGAAATCAAGGAAGCCTGCCAAGTGTTGGATACTGATTTGAAAACAGCCATCGAAACGGCTGCGCAAAACATCCAACATTTTCATGCCAGTCAAAAAACGGAAACCACCAAGATTGAAACGACCGCCGGCGTGGTTTGCTGGCAAAAAGCAGTCGCCATTGAAAAAGTAGGCCTGTACATTCCCGGAGGCTCAGCTCCTCTTTTTTCCACAGTGCTTATGCTGGGCATCCCGGCTAAAATTGCTGGGTGTAGTGAAATTGTATTGTGTACACCTCCCGACAAAGAAGGAAAAATCAACCCCGCCATACTATTTGCCGCTCAGTTGGTGGGAGTCACGAAAATCTTCAAACTGGGAGGTGTTCAAGCCATCGGAGCCATGGCTTACGGTGCCGGTCCCATTCCTAAAGTTTCCAAAATTTTTGGCCCCGGAAACCAATATGTAATGGCCGCCAAACAGCTGGTTAGCATCAGCGATGTGGCCATCGACATGCCTGCCGGACCATCGGAAGTAGCCGTAATGGCTGACGAAACAGCCAACCCGGCCTTTATCGCTTCCGACTTGCTTTCCCAAGCTGAACACGGTCCGGATTCGCAGGTGATTTTGGTTACCAATTCGGAGGCGCTGATAAGCGAAGTGGAAACCGCATTGCAACAACAACTGGCAGAATTAAGCCGGATGGCCATTGCCACCAAAGCGCTCGACAACAGTGTTGCCATCGCATTGAATGACGAAAGTGAAATGATTGAACTGATCAATGAATATGCGCCCGAACACCTCATCATTTCTATGAACGACTACCTGGACGTAGCCGAAAAAATTATAAATGCCGGCTCCGTTTTCCTCGGGAACTATACACCTGAAAGCGCTGGGGACTATGCGTCAGGCACGAACCATACCCTGCCAACCAACGGCTGGGCACGCTCATTTAGCGGGGTCAACCTCGACAGCTTCATCCGAAAAATAACCTTTCAGGAGGTAAGCCGGGAAGGTATTTTGAACCTGGGTCCAGTCATTGAAAAAATGGCTGCCGCCGAACAACTAGACGCGCACAAAAACGCCGTAACATTGCGGTTAAAAAGTTTGAAATAAGCACTGCCCCTTTCCTACCCTTTTAAAGGGTGTCCCAAGAAATCGGGACTGAGGGGTTAATTCTAATCAAAAAGAAAATGAACTTAGATAAACTCATACGAAAAAACATTCAAGCGCTAAAACCCTACTCGTCGGCTCGCGATGAGTACACCGGCGAGGCTATGGTTTTTCTCGATGCCAACGAAAATCCTTTCAACGCTCCTTATAACCGCTACCCCGATCCGCTCCAGCGCGAAGTGAAAGAAAAAATTGCCGACCTGAAGAACTGTGCGGCCGATCAAATCTTTTTAGGCAATGGCAGCGACGAACCCATTGACCTGCTTTTCCGCGCATTTTGCGAACCGGGACAGGACAATATTGTGACCATCGATCCTACTTACGGCATGTACCAGGTAGCGGCTGACATCAACAATATCGAAGTTCGCAAGGTGAAACTGAACGACGATTACAGCTTTTCGGCCGATGCTTTGCTGAAAGAAACAGACGCCAATACCAAGCTGATTTTTATCTGCTCTCCCAACAACCCAACCGGCAATTTGCTTGACAAAAGCGAAATGATTAAACTCATTCAAAGTTTTGCGGGTTTGGTGATTGTTGACGAAGCCTACATTGATTTTGCACCCGGAGCAAGTTTACTGTCTGAGCTGAATCAATTTGACAACTTGGTCATTTTACAAACCTTCTCCAAAGCTTGGGGAATGGCCGGCATCCGATTAGGAATGGCTTTTGCCAATACTGAAATCATCCGCATTTTCAACAAAATCAAATATCCCTACAACATCAACATCCTGACGCAGCAAAAGGCGCTGGAATTAATCAACCAGGAAAGCGATAAAAACCAGTGGGTCGAATTATTGATTCAGGAACGAACAAAACTGGCCGAACAACTCAACAGCTTTCCGTTTGTTGTAAATGTATTCCCTTCGGATGCGAATTTCCTATTAGTAAAGATGCATGATGCCCGCGGCATATACGATTTCTTGGTTGAAAATGGCATCATTGTGCGCGACCGATCCAAAGTGGCTTTGTGCAATGAAAGTCTGCGAATCACGGTTGGTTCACCCGAAGAGAACCAGATCTTAATGGATAAATTAAACGAATTGATATAAATCGCGAATAATTCATTATTCGATTTTCAAATTGATTATACACTATGAAAAAGGCTTTATTCATCGACCGGGACGGAACATTAATCCGTGAGCCGGAGGACGAGCAAATTGACTCGCTGGAAAAACTGGAATTTGTCCCCGGTGTTTTCCGTAACCTTTACTTTGTAGCTAAAAACCTCGACTACGAGCTGGTTATGGTAACCAACCAGGATGGACTGGGAACAGACTCGTTTCCGGAAGACGCCTTTTGGCCCGCTCACAATAAGATGCTAAAAGCTTTTAAAAACGAAGGAATCACTTTCGATGCCATTTTAATCGACCGCAGTTTTCCGAAAGACAATGCTCCTACGCGGAAACCACGCACGGGCCTGATGGGCAATTATATGGATGGAAGCTACGATTTAGCCAACAGCTTCGTGATTGGCGATCGATTGACAGATATTGAGCTGGCTAAAAACCTCGGTGCAAAAGGCATTCTGCTCAATGATGGCTCGCTGGCCGACGAACTGCAGAACCAACAATTAGAATCATTCTGTGTGCTCACAACCACCAGCTGGGATGATATTTATGCCACTGTCGCTACTCCCGAACGCACAGCCCGCGTTCAACGCAATACTAAGGAAACAAAAATCAATATCGAACTACAACTGGACGGAACCGGCAAAGGGAATATCAGCACCGGGCTGGGATTCTTCGATCACATGCTCGACCAGATTGCCCGCCACTCCGGCGTTGACTTAACCGTTCAGGTTGATGGAGACTTGCAGGTAGATGAGCATCACACCATTGAAGATACCGGCTTGGCTTTAGGTGAAGCCTTCAAACTGGCCTTAGGCGATAAACGAGGCGTGGAACGCTATGGCTATTGCCTGCCGATGGATGACTGTCTGGCACAAGCAGCCCTCGATTTTGGTGGCCGTCCCTGGATTGTTTGGGATGCGGAATTCAAGCGGGAAAAAGTGGGCGACATGCCAACTGAAATGTTCTTCCACTTTTTCAAATCATTCTCCGATACATCCTTGTCAAACCTAAATATCAAGGCCGAAGGCGACAATGAGCACCATAAAATTGAAGGCATTTTTAAAGCTCTGGCACGAGCCATCAAAATGGCCATTCGAAAAGATGTGTTTAACTTTGAACTTCCTTCAACCAAAGGAACCCTTTAGCTCTTTTTTTGTCGAAAATGAATTTAATTATCAATACGACCAAGCACTCAGAGTAAGACGATAGTGCACTTGTGTTAAACGAAATAAACAATGAAAAGTATAAAACCGCTCCGTGAAAAGAAAAACACGGCCATCTTGTTGATTCACTGTCCTGACAAGCAGGGAATACTGGCAACAGTTACCGAGTTTCTGAATAAAAACAACGGCAACATCATTAATCTCGACCAGCATGTGGATCGGATTGAAAAGATCTTTTACATGCGGGTAGAATGGGAATTGAATGATTTCGCCATCCCGGCAGAAAAAATCGGCGAATATTTTGATACACTGATTGGCTCGAAACTGGAAATGAACTGGAAGATCTACTTTTCGGAAGATGTGCCACGCATGGCTATTTTCGTTTCGAAAATGTCGCACTGTTTATTCGATATTCTGTCGCGCTACACCGCTGGCGAATGGGATGTTGAAATACCCGTCATCATCAGCAACCACGAAACCATGCGTCCGGTGGCCGAACGTTTCGGAATTGAATACCATTACATCCCAATCACTGCAGAAAACAAAGCTGAACAAGAAGCACAGGAACTGCAATTATTGCAGGATTACAAAATCGACTTTATTGTATTGGCACGCTACATGCAAATTTTGTCCAAAGATATGGTGACTCAATATCCCAACCGGATCATCAACATCCACCACTCTTTTTTGCCTGCTTTTGCCGGAGCCAAGCCTTACCACGCCGCACACGCCCGTGGCGTAAAACTGATTGGCGCCACCAGCCACTACGTAACCAGCGATCTGGATGCCGGCCCAATCATCGATCAGGGTGTAACTCGTTGCAGCCATGTCGATACGATCAAAAGCCTGATTCGCAAAGGTCGTGACTTAGAAAAGATTGTTCTTTCAAACGCTGTCTTCAAACACCTGCAACGCAAAGTGCTGGTGTATAACAATCGAACTGTTGTATTTCATTAATTAGACTCCGAAAATGAAGCGATTAACTTTTATATTCTTGATGAGTGTGTTCTCTATTCAGGCACAGGTTGTCAAAAAAGAGATTCCGGCCGATTACGGCTATATCGTAAAGATTGGTCAGCAAGCACCCGACTTTTCAACGGTCTCGGCCGATGGAAAAGCCATCCAGCTATCTGATTTTAAAGGAAAAGTAGTCATGCTGCAATTTACAGCCAGCTGGTGTGGCGTTTGTCGAAAAGAAATGCCCCATATTGAAAAAGACATTTGGCAAAAACACAAAGGCAATCCGGATTTTGCCTTATTCGGTATCGACCTGGATGAACCTCTGGAAAAAGTGAAAAAGTTTGCCGAACAGATTCCGGTAAGCTATTCTCTCCTGCTGGATCCTGAAGGCAAAATCTTTTACAGCTATGCCGAAAAAGGAGCTGGCGTAACCCGCAATGTCATCATCGACAAGGAGGGAAAAATTGTATATATGACCCGACTTTACAAAGAAGAGGAGTTTAACGAAATGAAAGCTGTAATTGATAAGCTTCTTGAGAATTAACCTGAGTACCTACCCAATTATGCACTCACCTACTTACAACATATGAACATCGTCATTATCAAATACAACGCCGGAAACATCGAGTCGGTCAGCAATGCCCTACTCCGCTTGGGTATTCAAGCCGGAATAACCGGTGATCATGAAAAAATCAAGGCAGCCGACAAGGTGATCTTTCCTGGTGTGGGTGAGGCCAGCACCACCATGGCCTTTCTAAAAAAAGAAGGACTGGATCAACTCATCCCATCACTAAAGCAACCTGTGCTGGGCATCTGCCTCGGACTGCAGCTCATGTGCAGTCATTCCGAAGAAGGCAACACGCCCTGCCTGGGTATTTTTGAAGAAAAAGTGAAAAAATTTGTTCCCGAGCCCGGCATGGACTTCATCACCAAAGTGCCACACATGGGCTGGAATACCATTACCAACTTGAAAAGTGGTTTATTCGATGAATCACTCGACCAGCAGTTTGTGTATTTTGTGCATTCGTATTATGCTACGGTTGGAGAACACACTGCAGCTGAGGGCAATTACATCAATCCATTCAGTGCAGCTTTGCACAAGGATAATTTTTATGCCACCCAGTTTCACCCCGAAAAGAGCGGCCCCATTGGGGCAAGAATATTAGAGAACTTTTTAAAACTATAAGAAGAAGTGCATAAGTGCTTGTGTACATCAATACATGAGCAAAATCAAACTCCTTATATACTCTTGAACTTTGTACATATGAACAACAAAATAACCATCATCCCCGCCATTGACCTGATTGACGCCAAGTGCGTGCGTCTTTCGCAAGGCGATTACAACCAGAAAACGGTTTATAATGAAAATCCGCTGGAAGTAGCCAAAATGTTTGAAGATGCCGGCATCACCCGCTTACACCTAGTCGATCTGGATGGCGCCAAGGCCCAGCACATTGTGAACTACAAGGTATTGGAAGCCATTGCCGGAAAAACCAATCTGGTTGTTGATTTTGGCGGCGGACTTAAAAGTGATGAAGACTTGAAGATTGCTTTTGAGAGTGGTGCCCAAATGGTCACCGGAGGTAGTATCGCCGTAAAAGACCGGGAGACTTTTTTAAGCTGGATTGAAACCTACAGTTCCGAAAAGATCATTCTGGGGGCCGACGCCAAAGATAAAATGATTGCCGTGAGTGGCTGGCAGGAAGTTTCGGAATTATCCATTCTTGAATTTATTGCAAGTTATACCACCCAAGGTATTCAAAAAGTGATTTCAACAGACATTGCCCGCGATGGTATGCTCACCGGCCCAAGCATTGATTTATACAAAGAAATCATGGACAAGTTTGAAGGATTAGAACTCATTGCCAGCGGCGGAATCGCCACCATGAAAGATATTCACGAACTGAATGAGATGGGCGTTCCCGGAGTAATTACCGGAAAAGCCATTTATGAGAATAAGATCAGCTTGAAAGAAATTAGTAAGTTCATCTCAGCATAATTCTTATTGAACTTGAAACTTTGAACTCGAAACTCAAACATGCTAGCAAAACGAATCATACCATGCCTGGATATTAAAGACGGTCAGACCGTCAAAGGCGTAAACTTTGTCAATATTCAGTCGGTAGGCGACCCAGTAGAACTTGGTGCGTTGTATGCCGAACAAGGAGCCGACGAACTGGTTTTCCTCGATATCACGGCTACCCACGAAGGCCGTAAAACCTTTGTTGAACTGGTCAAACGCATTGCCCGCGAGCTAAACATCCCATTCACCGTTGGGGGCGGAATCAGCGAGATTAAGGATGCCGAAGCCTTGCTAAGTGCCGGAGCCGACAAAGTCAGCATCAACTCCTCGGCAGTACGCAACCCGCAACTGATTAACGACTTGGCTAAAAACTTTGGAACCCAGTTTGTGGTGGTGGCTATCGATGCCAAAAACTACGACAATCATTGGACCGTAACCGTTAATGGTGGCCGAATTCCAACTGACAAAGAACTGTTCAGCTGGGCTAAAGAAGCCGAAGATCGGGGGGCCGGCGAAATCCTATTCACCTCGATGGATCACGATGGCACCAAAGCCGGCTTTGCCAATGACGAGCTGGCCAGCATGGCTGACATGCTGAAAATCCCGATCATCGCCTCAGGTGGCGCCGGCAACATGGATCACTTTGTCGATGTGTTCACCAAAGGAAAAGCCGACGCAGGATTGGCTGCCAGCATCTTTCACTACAAGGAAATTGCCATTCCTGATTTAAAAGCTTATCTCCGTGATAAAGGAATTGCTGTGAGATCATAAATTCAGAATACAGAAAAAATAACAACGACAACATGAATAAAGCATTAGATTTTTCAAAACAAAACGGCCTGATCCCAGCCATCATTCAGGATAACAAAACCAGCAAAGTACTGATGCTGGGATTTATGAATGAAGAAGCACTGGCAAAAACCGAAGAAACAGGTAAAGTAACTTTTTTCAGCCGCACCAAAAACCGGTTGTGGACCAAAGGAGAAGAGAGTGGTAACTTTCTGAATGTGGTTTCCATGGCTTCGGATTGCGACAATGACACGCTGCTGATTAAAGTAGATCCGGTTGGCCCCGTATGCCACACCGGCAGCGATACCTGCTGGAATGAAACCAACGAGCTGGATGATCTGACCTTCCTGAAACACCTGCAGGACTTTATTGACAAGCGGAAGGACGAAATGCCCAAAGGATCGTACACCACCTCCTTGTTTACAAAAGGAACCCGCACCATCACCCAGAAGGTTGGAGAAGAAGCGGTTGAAACCATCATTGGAGCCATGGCCAACGACGATGAAAATTTCCTGTACGAAGGAGCCGATTTGTTGTACCACCTCATTGTGTTGTTGACCCACAAAGGTTACCGCATTGAAGATTTAGCCCGCGAACTGAAGAAACGGCACAAGTAAGGGTGATTGCTCTCCGGAAAGTAAAAACATCCGGATTTGTTAACGATTGCAAAAGTCTGATGGAAAAGCGGCAAGCTTCAAATCACGAAGCTGCGTATTTTCTATCTTCGTACGCCTACTATTTTTGAAAATATGCATCGAATAGTGATTATCCTTCTGCTAGCAAGTTTACTTTGGCTGTCCAACAAACAAGCCGAAGCACAAAATAAAGACAAAAAAGTCAGGTACAACTACCTGACTTTTCTTCCTGAAAACTACGACAGCTTGAAGAACCAACTTCTTCCTGTCATTTTTTACCTGCACGGACGTTCCGTTTCCGGAACCAACATCAACCGGATCAAACAATATGGCCTGCCCTATTTTCTGGACAAAGGCAAAAAGCTTGACTTTATCGTTGTAGCACCACAATGCCCATGGGGGAAAAACTGGGCCAGCGAAAATTGGCTCGACACCATTTATGCTGAAATCAGCACGCAATACCGGATCGACTCATCGCGCGTTTACCTGACCGGCATGAGTTTGGGCGGCTTTGGCACCTGGGAGCTAGCCAACCGCTACCCCCATAAGTTTGCAGCCATTGCTCCACTTTGCGGCGGAGCTAAAGATAAATGGGCTGACAACCTGACTCACCTGCCCATTTGGGTGTTTCATGGCGCCAACGACAAGCAGGTTCCCGTATCCCGGTCCGACCGCATGGTTAAAGCCCTTGAAAAGCGAGATGCACCCGTTACCTACAGCCGCCTGGCAGGAAAAGGACACGACATTCATCGGGTTTACGATGATGACCGTCTCTACGAATGGTTTTCTCATTTTACACTCCGCCCATTAAACCAAACCGGCAATGCGCTAACTAAAATCCAGCCAATTCAATTGGCTGAACAACTACTCGATGAAAAACAAACGGATAAATTAAAATTGCACTGTTCATTTCCAACTAACAACTTTTAGCGGCTGCCCTGACAAACGGATTTTTATGCTAACTTAAGCCTTTAAATCGCGGATAAGTTGAGCACACCTATGGAGCCAAATAAACCGAACATACTATTTATTGTCAATCCGAATGCCGGCAAGCGAAAAACACGAAAGTTGCTACAAAAATTTGGAACTCGCCAGGAAAACATCACGGTTCGCCAAACAACTTACCCCAAACACAGCGTCCAAATTATTCGAGAAGAATTCGACCATTACGATGTGTTTGTGGCTGTCGGAGGCGATGGAACAGTAAATGAAATGGCAACAGCGCTTTTGGGAAGCGATAAAAAGCTGGCCGTTTATCCGGCCGGATCGGGCAATGGCTTTGCCCGTGAATTTGGATTCAACAAAAACCTGTACCAATTGCTGGCAGCTATTCAAAACGGTAAAACCATTTCAACCGATGCCATGCTCGTAAATGGACAAATCAGCATGCATGTCTCGGGTGTGGGTTATGATGGCGAGGTGGCACATGATTTCGACAAGTTGCCCGGGCGCGGCTTCTGGAATTACCTCATCAGTACGCTGCGCGTCATTTGGCGCTATGAGCCAATCGAGGCGACTATTCGGCTGGAAAACAAAACCATCAGCGGTCACTTTTTCATGATTAACCTGGCCAACACCGCCCAATTTGGTTATGGTGCCCGTATTGCGCCACAAGCCAGCCCTGCCGATGGCCGTCTTGAACTGGTTTTGGTCCGCCCCATGCCCCTGTGGCAATTTCCGTTTTTCTCGCTTCGCCTTTTTCTGGGGAAACTCAGGAACTCCTCACAAGTAGGCTTCATTTCAACGCCAGGGCCAATAACGATAAGCACTTCAGCACGCAAATTTCATCGGGATGGTGAACCAGTTCGTATCGAAAGCCCGGTTAATATTGAAATCAGTAAGCATAAAATCAAGGTAATAGATACCGGTAAGGTCAAATTCTGTTCCCGACTATATGAGCAGAAGTAACTCAATTTTACCGATTCACTATCACTGAGGCAGCCGAAGCAATAAATTCAGCTTCAGGATCTAAACTAATTCGGAAACTCCTTGTTAAGTTACCGTCAACAAATTAAACGAACAGCAGCAAAAAGCCGAAATTCGATTAACTTTGCGCCTCAATTTTGGAGACTATATGCAGAAGATTAGAAACATCGCGATTATCGCACACGTTGACCACGGCAAAACGACCTTGGTGGACAAGTTGATTTACCATTGTACAACCATAAAGGATCACGAGAAGAAGGAAGAGCTGATTCTTGACAACAATGACCTGGAACGTGAGCGCGGAATCACCATCCTGGCCAAAAACGTTTCGGTTGATTATCAAGGTACAAAAATTAATATCATTGATACCCCTGGTCACTCCGACTTCGGAGGAGAAGTAGAGCGGGTACTCAATATGGCTGACGGAGTTTTACTGTTGGCTGATGCTTTTGAAGGCACCATGCCACAAACGCGTTTTGTACTTTCCAAAGCGCTGGCCCTTGGATTAAAACCTATTGTTGTGATCAACAAAGTAGATAAACCCAACTGCCGCCCGGAAGAAGTTCACGAACAGGTTTTCGACCTGATGTTTAGTTTGGATGCCACCGAGGAGCAACTCGACTTCCCAACTATCTACGGTTCGGCCAAAGAAGGCTGGATGACCGCTAAGCTGAGCGACAAAACAGATAACATTGGGCCCCTGCTCGATGCTATTATCGAATACATCCCTGAACCGAAACCAAATCCAGGAACCCCTCAAATGTTAATCACTTCGCTTGATTACTCATCCTATGTAGGGCGAATTGCAATTGGGCGCGTTCATCGTGGAGAATTGAAAGAAGGCATGCAAGTAGCTCTAGGCAAACGCGATGGCTCCATCAAACGAACAAAAATTAAAGAATTACACGTATTTACCGGGCTGGGACGCCAGAAAGTTGACAAGGTTGTCAATGGCGATATTTGCGCCCTGGTAGGTATCGAAGGATTTGATATTGGCGATTCTATTTGCGATTTGGAAAATCCAGAACCACTGGATCCAATTGCCGTGGACGAGCCCACCATGAGCATGGTGTTTACCAACAACGATTCACCATTCTTTGGAAAAGAAGGCAAATTTGTCACCTCTCGCCACTTGCACGACCGCTTATATAAAGAGCTGGAGAAAAACCTGGCGCTGCGCGTTGAGAAAAGTGTGTCATCGGATGTATTTACCGTTTTTGGACGTGGCGTACTGCACTTGTCGGTACTGATTGAAACCATGCGTCGCGAAGGCTACGAATTACAAGTTGGACAGCCACAGGTGTTGTACAAAGAAATTGGCGGGATCAAATGCGAGCCAATTGAAGAAATGCACGTCGATGTGCCAGACGAGTATTCGGGTAAAGTAGTTGAGATGGTTTCGGTACGCAAAGGCGAAATGCAAAACATGGAGCGTAAAGGCGACCGCATTCACCTGGAATTCCTAATTCCTTCGCGTGGAATTATTGGTTTAAGAACCAACATGCTGACGGCTACGGCTGGCGAAGCAGTAATGACTCACCGCTTTATTGAGTACCAGCCCTTGAAAGGCGAAATTGAAGGACGTAAGAACGGTTCCTTGATTGCCAAGGAACCCGGAACAACCTTCGCTTATGCGCTGAACAAACTGCAAGATCGTGGACGTTTCTTTATTCCTCCTGGCCAAGAAGTTTACGAGGGAATGGTAATTGGCGAAAACACCCGTGCCGATGACCTGACTATCAACGTAACCCAGTCGAAAAAACTGACGAACATGCGTGCCTCCGGATCGGATGACAAAACCAAACTGGCACCTCCTATTCAGTTCAGTTTGGAAGAGGCTCTGGAATACATCGGGAAAGATGAATACCTGGAAGTAACTCCACAAACATTGCGAATGCGTAAGATTTTGCTTCGCGAAGCTGAGCGTAAACGTGGTTCGAAACTCAATTATTAATCTGATTGACAAAACATATCCGATGACTGAAAAGTCAACTGATGAACTAAGATAAGAGAACTCCCCGACAAAGTGACTTTGCCGGGGAGTTTACATTTTAGCAACTTCGCATTCTCTCTTTCCCCCGTGCCGATCAACAAAAACAGAGGGAACTACGATCCAACTTAGCAGGATTAATCTCAAATCAGCCAAAACTTCCATTCAAGATAATCCTTCAAAAAATGTGGAAGCCCATAAGAAACATAAGTTCTTTTCTATGAATTCAGTCATCAACCATCACCATTGACATATTCTACAACACAATTCTAGTTTTTAGGGCATTAGACATTTTTTTTGAGCGCGTTTTATCGTAACTTTTTTTTCGATGTTCAGTAGTAATTATAACCAAAAACTCAACGCAACATGGAAGAAAAAATAACATGTTCTACAGCGAATGCAACGCTTCTGGCCTGCACGAAAATCGCTCAATCATTCAGCGAGAACATCTACGAACTGTCCCTTATTCGAAGCGACTGGACTCAGGAGTATTCCGAAGAGCTCCGGTCAAGAATAAAATCGGCAAAAGACAAATACCTGCCTGCCGATAATTACTATAAACATGCCGAGAAACAGCAGCATGTGCACGAACTAATGATTTCTTCCCTAAGGAAAGTTGCCCTGCTACGCGCCTTGATCAAGGTTGATTTTAAAGACGATAAAAAATTCCAGAAACGCATTTTTGAAGAACTCGGCTACAATGACTATTTCAGCGAAGCTAAAAATGGCGATTACCAAAGTCTGTATCATCTATTGAAAGTGGTACATGAAAGCCTGACTCCGGAGTTAAAACAAGCACTCACCAGTAAATCCATTCCAACGTCCTTGGTCGATAAAATTCTCGAGTTTGACGATCAACTGCGTGAGTTTAATTCCTGCTTCGATTTACTTGTCGCCTCAGAGCAACTCAGTGATGAAGGAAAGCGCATCGTCAACAATATCTTCTCCGAGGTGCAAGACATCTGTCGTATAACCACGGCTTACTATCTGTTTGAGCCGCTTAAGCGCGACCAGTTTTGTTTTTTCAGGGTGATGTTCGGACTCAAAGAAACAGTTCCTCAAACCCACTAGAAAAGGCATAAAAAATTAATCCCGGAAGCAGCCTGCTTTCGGGATTAATTTTACAGATCAGATTCGATTGATGCTATCTGCCCATATTGGAAAGCCACACCAGCAAAACGCTGAAGTGTCTCCTCTATTTAGTCTTCGTCAGCTTCTTCTGGCTACTCATGTCCCTCAACTTCAGGCTCATCTTCAAACCCTTCATTTACAACCGGCTGTTCCACGGCAGGCTCTTCGGGCTCAATGCGTTTCAAATGAGGAGGAAGCGGTTCATTCACCTCATCTTTGAAATAAGGAAATACATCAACAATGGGACTTAAGTTCATGGCTGAAATTTGAATAGGAACCAAAATATAAGAAAGGTCCTCCTCCAGACGCAACAGTGCTTGCTTAAAGTCATCGGCAGCAACCAAAAAGTAGTTGTTAATTTTCTTTTCCTTGCCTGCTTTCTCATCAATAGTCACAATACCGATTTTTGCTTTAAACCAGTATTCACCATCTTCGTGAGGAAAGATCTCAATGACATTCGATTTTTTGATGTTGTCGATGTAAAACTCGCCACCACGAACCAATTGTTGCATTTGCTCAATCATTCGCGCTTCAGCATCAGTAAACGAAACAGCATCTACCAGGTAGGCTTCCGACACTTTTCGTTCGCGTCCATCCTGATCAACTTTCACATATTTTACTTTGCATTCAAACCAAGTCTGCATAACTTTTCATTCTTTAAAATTGAAATGCAAAGATATTCTCTTCAAGGATTTATAAGCGTTTTTTCAAAAATAGTTTTTCACAAATGTAAAGGATCAGCGCTTACAGAACGAAAGTTCGTTGGAAAGCCGCGAAAGTCCTGATCAATTAAATTTCAGAAAGAATTTTAATTAACTATATTCGTAAAGAGTCAAAAAAAACCAAGCATCACCATCAGATAAAAGCACATTAAAATTAGTAACTAAATACTATAATTTATGCTTATTGGACTCTTAAAAGAGGGAGATTCGGAAAACCGGGTGGCCCTCTTACCCGAAATTGTTTCGAGCCTGAACCAACGCAAAGTAACGGTTTATGTAGAAACAGGGGCCGGTGAGTTTGCATTGGCCAGCGATGCAGCTTACAAAGATGCCGGGGCAACCCTTGCCTCCCGTGAAGAAGTATTGAAAAAAGCTGATTTCCTGATCGGACTCCACCCTCCAGACAAGCCGCTCATTGAATCACTCAGTAAGGAAAAGGTCTGGCTCAGTCAATACAACCCGCTTTGGAATACCGATCTGGTGAAACAATTTGTTTCGAAAGGGATGACTACCTTCAGCATGGACATGATCCCCCGAAGTACGCGTGGTCAGGCCATGGATGTGTTGTCGTCGCAAGCTACCGTAGCGGGCTACAAAGCCGTGCTTGACGCCGCCAACCATCTGCCCTCGTTTTTCCCCATGTTTATGACAGCTGCCGGCACCATCCGCCCAGCCACTGTCCTGATACTCGGAGCAGGCGTAGCGGGCTTGCAGGCCATTGCTACGGCTAAACGACTGGGGGCTCAGGTGCAGGCTTTTGATGTGCGCTCGGCCGTCAAGGAAGAAGTGATGAGTCTGGGTGCTAAGTTTGTAGAAGTAGAAGGTGCCAAGGAGGATGCCGCGGCCGGAGGATACGCCGTGGAACAAACCGAGGAATTCAAACAAAAACAGCAGCAGGCCATTAACGACCATGCAGCAAAAGCCAATGTGGTGATTTGCACGGCCCAGATTCCGGGACGCAAAGCCCCCCTGCTACTTCCTAAAAATGCCGTAGCCGCCATGAAGCCAGGCTCGGTCATTATCGACCTGGCTGCATCAACCGGAGGCAATTGCGAGTTAACGCGAGACAATGAAACGGTAGTTGAACATGGCGTAACCATTATCGGACAATCCAACTACCCCTCTCTTTTGCCTGCCGATGCCAGTAAAATGTTTGGCAAAAACATCTTAAACTTTCTGGAATTGCTTTTCAATGAAGAAGGCGAGTTCATGCTGAATTTGAATGATGACATCATTAAGGCAACCTGCATTACACACCAAGGCGGTATCATCAACGAACGAGTTCAAGCTGTTATTCAATCCTAAACTTAAATAAGATGGATCAACTATTAATCTTTTTCTATACATACAAAGAGGCGATCTTTATCATCGCACTTTCCATTTTTCTGGGCATCGAGGTCATCTCCAATGTCCCTGCAGTACTCCATACCCCCTTAATGTCGGGAGCCAACGCCATCAGTGGTGTCATCATCATTGGTGGAATTATTCTGGTTGGCCATGCCGACGCCAGCACCATCAATACCGAATTAATACTGGGAATCCTCGCCGTCATTTTTGGAACCCTCAACGTGGTTGGCGGCTTTGTTGTTACCGACCGCATGCTGGAAATGTTTAAAAAGAAGAAAAAATAGGAGGCGCTCATGGATAAAGTATTGGGAACATTTAACGGAACTGAATTTACCATAGGAGGAACAATCCTTGAATTAAGCTACCTGATAGCCGCCCTGCTGTTTGTTGTGGGGCTGAAGTTACTAAGCCATCCGGAGACAGCCCGCCGTGGAAACTTTTATGCCGGAGCAGGCATGGTGCTGGCCATGCTAACCACTTTACTGCTGCACAAAAATGCAAACGGCGTTGGCATCCAACCCGCCAATGTTTGGATTATCCTCGCAGCCATTGGCGTGGGCTCCGCCGTTGGATGGATTATTGCACGTAAAATAAAGATGACGGCCATGCCACAGCTGGTTTCCTTCTACAATGCCACAGGTGGAGCGGCTTCGGCCTTGGTTGCCCTGCTCGAATTTCCGAATGCCGACATGAGCAACTGGGGCTCAGTCTTGGTCACGCTGCTGGGACTCATCATCGGCAGCGTCGCCTTTAGTGGCAGTATGATTGCCTATGGCAAACTCGACGGAAAAGTAAACGATATTAGGACCGGCTATTTGAGCTACGTCAACTTAATTCTACTGGCGGGAACCTTTGCGCTGGCAATTTTCATCTTACTTTCGGGGCAAACACCCGCCGAGCTCAACTGGGCAATTTACGTGCTTCTTTTTGTGTCTTTACTTTATGGCATCTTGTTCGTTATGCCGATTGGTGGGGCCGATATGCCTGTAGTAATTTCACTTCTGAACAGCTTTACGGGAATTGCCGCTGCAATGGCTGGCTTCATTTACAACAATCAGGCAATGATTCTGGGAGGTATTTTAGTAGGCGCTGCCGGCAGTATCTTAACCTTGCTGATGTGCAAAGCAATGAACCGCTCCTTACTAAACGTTATTATTGGTTCTTTTGGAGGAGGTGGCGCTGCTGCCGCTGGTGCCGAAGGAACAATGAAAGAAATGACACTGAGCGACGCGTCTGTCTTATTGGCCTATTCGCGCAATGTTGTCATCATTCCCGGCTACGGACTGGCAGTTGCTCAGGCCCAGCATGCCTGCCATGAACTGGATGAATTGCTGGCATCAAAAGGGGTGAACGTGCGTTATGCCATTCACCCGGTTGCCGGACGAATGCCCGGGCACATGAACGTTTTGTTAGCCGAAGCAGATGTCCCCTATGACCAGCTGGTTGAAATGGCAGATATCAACCCGGACATGCCCAGCACCGATGTGTGTATTGTCATTGGCGCCAATGATGTGGTCAACCCCGCTGCCATCAACGATCCTTCCAGCCCAATAGCCGGCATGCCGATCATCAAAGCACACGAGTCGAAAAACATCATCGTCATGAAACGGGGACGAGGTAAAGGCTATGCTGGCATTGAAAACAGCTTGTTTTTTGATGATAAAACACGCTTACTATTTGGAGATGCGAAAAGCACGCTTCAGAAGTTGGTCAATGAAATCAAAGATTTATAAGACTTCACATACATCAAGAAAGGCTGTTCAGAAAGAAAAGAACAGCCTTTCTTCATTCTCTCCACTACTTCCTTCCTACAGAACCCATCAAGTCATTACAAGGCGATTTATAAAAAAACAAAACAATGTTCTTTTCAGCTTGTTGTTCAATCTGTAGTTTATAAAAACAATCAAGCTCGAAGGCCAAACCATCATATATTAAAGGGTAAGCAATGAATAATTCATTTTATCGAATTCCGTTTTTACATCCAGCTCAACGTCATCACACACCCCCCGCAATGAACTCTGAATTGACAGCTAAAATACATTCCTTGCGGCATGTTGTACCGGTAAAAACAAACAGATCTATTGGCGTAATCCAAAATGGATTTAACACAATTCACACCCAATAAGAAGATCAAGAACATTCAAATTTACGTTTAACAAGCTGAGAGCATCAAATCAATCTCCAGCCACAACTTAAAGACAAAAACACATTATGGCATTTATAACTTTAGACACACAAAAGCTAAAGAAAAACTACGACTACCTGGAACAGCTTCTGTCCGAAAATGGAATAACATGGGCTGTGGTCTCGAAGCTATTATGCGGAAACAAACGGTATTTGGAAGAAATAATAAAACTCGGAGTTAAGCAACTTTGCGATTCCCGGGTCTCAAATCTTAAGATGATCAAGTCCATATCCGACCAAATTGAAACGGTGTACATCAAACCACCCCCCAAACACTCCATCGAAAAAATTGTCAAGTATGCCGACATTAGTTTTAACACTGAAATAGACACCATTACCCGCTTGTCAAAAGAAGCAAAAAGACAAGGGAAAACCCACAAAATCATTATCATGATTGAAACTGGTGAGCTACGGGAAGGTGTTTTACAGGAAGACTTTCTCGACTTTTACGATGCGGTTTTCAAGCTGCCCAACATTGAAGTTATTGGCATTGGCACTAACTTAACCTGCATGTACGGTATTCTACCAAGCCACGACAAGCTGGTTCAACTTTGCTTATACGAGCAACTGATTGAAGCCAAATTCAACAAAGAAATTGAATATGTTTCAGGCGGCGCATCGGTTACAGTGCCCTTGATTTTCCAGGGATTACTTCCCAAGGGCATTAACCATTTTCGAATTGGCGAAACTTTTTTCCTGGGAACAGACGTGTACAACAATGTCACCTTCGACCAAATGGAAAACGATACGTTCCAGTTGTATGCCGAAATTATTGAACTCACCAAAAAACGCATGCGTCCCATAGGCGAGCTAGGCAAAAATCTGCTGGGCGAAACGGTCATTTTTGAAGACTCTGACCAGTCGGCTACCTCTCACCGGGCACTGATCGATTTAGGCTTGCTGGATATTGATGAAAATCATATCAAGCTAAAGAATAAAAATCATAAGATTGTTGGTGCCTCATCCGACATGCTGGTAGTTGACCTGGGGAAGAATGAAGAAAACTACCAAGTCGGGGCACTTCTCGAATTTGAAATGGATTATATGGGGGTTTTGAGAATTATGAACTCAAAATACATTGAAAAACGAATTAAAGCAGAATAAGGAAAAGCGGCTGGTGTTAAAATGAATTCTGGAAAAGGTTCTAGGAAAGTTTGACTATTTCTTAAATCTCAACAAGCTGATTCTTGAAGGCATAGATAATCACTTCTATAATATTCTTGGAGGCTGTTTTCTCCATCAGACTTGCCCGATGACTTTCAACTGTCCTGCCTGAGATGCACAATTCTTCTGCAATAGTCTTGATTGGCAAACCTTTGCAGGAGAGCTTCAGAACCTCCAGTTCCCTTCTCGAAAATTCGACTTCTGATGCGACAGAAACCGGACTGTATTCTCTGTCCATAACTCTTGCATATCTCGAGTCAAACTCCTTTTGTAGTCGCTGGATAACAGGATCTGTTAGATCAATTTCTTCCTCTTCAAGAATACTAACCAATTGCTCAAACTCTTCCTGTTTTGATTGATCGGTTTTACCCACTGGCATAAGTAATCCGGTTAATAAAGAAAATCCATTGTATTTGACGCTGGGAGCAACATAAAGGACAAACTTTTCTTGGACACCTATAGACGTTAGAATGGAAATCTCTTCCTGAAAATTACTCAACAAACCATTCATACATTGATTAATCCGATCTTCAAGCTTTGCAAAGTTCGTTTTCCCAATCAAATCGCTAAATTGTGTTCCTGTTATGGCTGACTCCAGGATCCCTACCATTTGATTAAAAGCAGGATTAGACTCATAAATAGAAGTACCATCGAAAAGAAAAATTCCATTGGGTGAATAATCAACAAAAGCCTGGTATTTACTTCTTCCAAGATTAACTAAATATTCATATTTCTCTAAGCGGGTCTTAATAGACGTAAGCAAAGCTTCATTTCGGAAAGGCTTAACCAGATAATCGTCAGCACCCAATTCCAAGCCTAATCTGATTTCATCCAAACCCGATTTGCCAGTAATAAAAATAAAAGGAATCTTTTTCGTTATACTGCTCTCTTTTAATATATTGCATACTTGATAACCATCAATCGGTGCCATTTTGATATCGCATAAGATCAAATCAGGACCATATTCGTAGGCCTTTTGAATTCCTTCCCCTCCTGAACCCGCAGTTACCGACTCATAACCATTGCTTTTTAGCACATTTCGCAAGGTTTTCGAAAAAGATCTATTGTCATCAATAATTAAAATTTTTCTAGCTGCCATATCCAGGTAATCAACGTATTTATTCCTTTCCTGAAGGGGTGGTCTTATTTCCTCATTCATTCTTTTTCAGGAGCGTCAAGTTATGACATCTTGGTCAATTCGCCTTGATTTTTAAGCGATATTTCATGAACCGATCATTTTGTGCCTTAAACAAGACCTCTCAATACATGAACGACGCTTTTTGCCATTAAAGAATAAAATGAGATAATTTCATCTCTTTATATAATACAAACACATGCTAATATAAATTACTGACACATGCAATCCGTATTTTCCCTGAATTCACAAATATGCACTTTCAGTAAAAGTCCTTATTGAATACGACAGAAGATTGTTAGAAATTTGATATTCAATCTTGTGAGACAATTAAACCCGGGACTTATGCATTTAATTCACTCCACAGCTCAATAGCTTTATCCCCTGACAAACAGTCCTCACAAGCTTAGAACTTAAACAAAAAAGGACAATGAATACAACAGTCATTTTTATTCTTTTTTTCATAATCAGCATAAGTCTTTCCGGACAAGAAACTCCGAAGGCCTCACCAATTAGTAAGCCAAAAGCCAATTCAACGAAAGTAGAAGATCAATCAAAGTCAAACCACACTATTTCAGTTCAAGGCGAGTCAAACGTGGTGAAAATTGAGAAAGGAAACACGAAAACTGACAGCCTCTCGGCAACTCATCACATCGATATTAATGGCACCTACAATGTGGTGAAAATTAGAGAAGCAGAAGGGACAGTTAGCGTCAAGCAAACAGGCCATGGAAATCAAGTCTCCATCACTCAAAATAAAACAGAGGCTCACACGAAGAAACAGCAACAAAAATACAAACTGAACACAAAGGACATGAAAAGATCACCTCCAAAATAACATTTCAAATTCTTTCTAATTTCAAATCAATCAATAATAATTCACTTAAATTTTACAATTATGAAAAAGTTAGTATTCCTTTTCGCACTCGTATTTGCCGTAAGTATGGCAATGGGGCAACACACCGATGTTGTAAACCAAACAGGAAATAATAATGTCTCTCACGTAGATCAATGGTTTGACGGTTCAGGAACAGCACTGGATGGAAATGAAGCCTATGTCGATCAGATTGGAGATAGAAACTCGGCAGATGTAGACCAATGGAACAACGGATATGCCGGTAGTGCACATTGGGCAAAGATCCATTCCGATGGAAATGATAACACTGGAAAAATCTATCAAGAAAATGACAAAGGCGATGCCATCATCTGGCAAGATGGCAACACTAACTGGGCAAACATTTTTCAGTCTGGCAATTTTGGAACTGGCACTCCTCTGAACCCAACCTATGATGCTTTCGCCAAGCAGGTTGGAAACTCTAATGTCATAACGATTGACGTTTGGGCTACCAATGCAACGGCTTACGCAGAGCAAGTTGGTAATAATAACCACATAGATCAGGACATGGGATCAGGCTATGGAGAAAAAGTAAAAGACTCTCATTTTGATGCCCGCCAATTTGGCGACAGAAACACAGCCATCCAAATGATGGAAGGGCAAGGCTTTTCGGGCGGAGTTACTGCTCTCGGCAATATGGGTAGCATCTATCAAGACGGCAACGACAACACTGCCATACAAAAAATGTACGAAGATGGAGCAACACCTGCTGCAGGCAATTACGCAAATGCCTACCAAATGGGTAACACCAACTGGTCAGAGCAAAATCAAACAGGTATGAGTAACTCTTCAACACACTCCCAAATTGGAAATTTCAATGTAGAAGTTACCAATCAAAACTAAAATCGAATACCTGCCACCATCTCTTGACTGGAAAAAGGTTAGTCCCTGTATCCTAATTTGATGGTTTAAATCCCCGGCCTTCGGGCCGGGGTATTAAACACTAAAGCTTCAGCCAAATGAAACAGATTATACTCCTATTTATTTCCCTGATTTTTGCAGTATCTGGAAATGCCCAGGTCAATATTCAGCAAATTGCCTCTTCAGAATTCGATAGCTTCCAAGGATTAATAGCAACAAATCAGGTTAAGTCAAATGTTGCAGAACTGATCCAGCTCGGCAACCAAAATCAGGCTTCAATTAGCCAAACCCGGGAAAACCATTTACTTTCCGGTAATCAGGCTTACGTGCTTCAGGAAGGCAGTCAAAATAACATGAATGCAGAACAAAAAGGAAGCAACAATGCTATGCTAAGTTTTCAGTTGACTTACCTAACCAGCTTATGGAGTTCGTCCGGCGCAGCAGGCTATTCAAACTTGCTGTCGGAAATTTTACCGCTAACGACTTCCTTTTCATCGGAAATTTCGAAATCCGAAAACAATTCCGTAGTCAGCAAACAAGAAGGTAACTCGAACGGACTAATCACCCTGCAGGTTGGGCAGGACAACCAAATTTACACCACCCAAAACGGAGAGCACAACTATCTCGTGGTGCGCCAGATAGGGCAAGATCATCTGGTTCAGGACTTCAAGCAGAAAAATCAGTCTGCTGGATTTTTGGTTGAAACAATTTCTCAATTGGGAAGTAATAATGTCCTTGAGGTTACCAATGCCAGCAGCAGTCAACTCTACGGGAATAACTATTCCCAGATGGGCGAAAATCTCTCCCTACAAGTCAACAGCAGTTTTTTGTCTGCTACAGGAGGGATGGAGGTCAGCCAAACCGGTCATGACATGAAAGTAGTTATTGATCAGTCGTATTTTTCATTTCCAATGAAATAAGCAGTGACACTATCCCTAAGCACCATATTATCACTATTCCTACTAACTTTCAACATCAGTCAGAACGACTCGACGGCAACCCAGCCTGCTCCCAAAGTTCTTCAAGAGCTGCTGGAAAAAATAACCCAAGAATCGACAGATAAAGCAGAGGCTGAGATTGAAATCGAGATCGACGGATTACTTGTCGATAATACCAAAACGAAAATCGGACGCGACTTTTACGATTTGTTTTATGCCAATTGGGAGCCGCCCGCAAACGCTAAAAATTACACGATAACAATTCTGGAAAAACCATTTCGCCTCACGTCAACACTTATTGTCGTCTCTATTAACGAACATGTGGTCTATCAATCCATTCTTCAACCCCGGCAAGAAGTTGTTGAACAGCTTTCGAAACAAGCAATTGCCGTCACCTTTAATTACTTGCAAAACTATGAAGAGATTATGCGGCAATTGAATGGCGAAGACCAGGAAGGCACTGGAATATTTTAAAAAAATTTAAACCCAAAATGATGAGGATACTTTTTAAAACACTAATCATTGTATTTTTTTTTGTGGCAGGAAAAACTTACGCGCAGGACTTTATTTACACTCCAAAGAATCCGGCATTCGGGGGAAACCCTTACAACTTTAGCTGGTTAATGAGCTCAGCGCAAGCACAGAATGACATTACTGAAGACAGAGATGACCCCTATAGCGGTTACAATTCAGATCCGATCGCTGATTTCAGCGAAAGTCTAAATCGGCAAATTCTAAGTCAGTTATCACGACAAATTGTGACCAAACAATTCGGAGAAGATGCGCTACAGTCAGGTACATACACTTTAGGAAACTACCAAATTGAAATCGGAGATCAAAGCAATGGCTTAAACATAACCATTATCGATGCATCGACGGGCAGTCAGACAACAGTTGAAGTCCCCTACTTTTAAACTGATTCATCAATTAATCCGCCTATGATGAAACAGAGAATAACACTGTTAAGGGCTTCGTGTGCATTGTTGTTGCTGATGCTTGTAACCGCTTGCGGTTCATACATCCATCAACCACTAGCGCCGCGACGTGCCTCTTTGGGCCCCGAAACGCCCGTAAAGAAAGATCTTCTTGAGCTCCCCAAACCTCAAGAGCAAATTGTAGCTGCCGTCTACAAGTTCCGCGACCAAACGGGCCAATACAAAGCTTCCGAAATGGGGGCCAACTGGTCAACAGCCGTAACCCAGGGAGCCACGACAATCTTAATTCGCGCACTGGAACAATCCGGATGGTTTATACCCATTGAGCGGGAAAACATATCGAACCTACTAAATGAACGAAAAATAATCCGTTCGAGCCGAGCCCAATACGAGGGCGATAATGGCAACGGGGCCTTATTACCCCCACTGCTATTTGCCGGAATCATCCTCGAAGGAGGAATTGTTTCTTACGAATCCAATGTATTCACCGGTGGAGCTGGCATGCGCTATTTTGGGGCAGACCTCTCCGGACAATATCGCGAGGATCGAATCAGTATTTATCTGCGTGCCGTTTCAACAGCCAACGGAAAAATTCTGAAAACAGTGTACACCACTAAATCGATCCTCTCGCAGGAAGTATCGGCAGGCTTTTTCCGCTATGTGAAGCTGAAACGTATTTTGGAAGCGGAGACAGGTTTTACCTATAACGAACCCACCGAAATTTGTGTAACCGAAGCGATCGAGAAAGCCGTTGAAAGCTTAATCATTGAAGGAGTTTTTGACAACCTGTGGGGACTAGAGAATCCGGCTGACACAACAAATAATTCGTTTACCCGATACGAAAAAGAAAAAGCGGAAAATCTCACCAAGGACCATGTTGGTCGCCAATTCAGAAAAGAACGATTTCACGGCAAATTCAGTCTTGGACTTAAAGTCGGGGGCTTATACTATGATGGCGACTATACGGCAGGAGACATTCGCCCTATAGGCACTTTTAGTATTGGCAAATCCATTACACCAAACCTCCACCTGGAGCTAGAGAACTCAGGTGCAATGATTCACGCCCAAGACTATTTCGATCTCCGCGAACTTCTTTCTCAACTAAACTTAAGCTACTATTTCCTGCCTTATGAGAAATTATCGCCCTATGCTTATTTAGGGGCCGGAGCTGTCCACCGGTCATGGACACATGATGTTGGTCTCTCGGGTAAACGATTTATTCCCTTCGCCAGTTTTGGAGGGGGAGCCGAATACCTGCTTACAAACAACATGGCCGTAACAGCCGAGGGCTACCTCAATTACATGCTTAACGACCAATACGACAAGGTGATCAATGGGGTATACAACGATTCATTCTATGGATTCAAGCTTGGCTTTAAATACTACATCAAATAAAAAATACACATGAAAAAGATAAATCACATCAGTATCTTTCTACTGTTCTTCCTGCTTCTGGCCGGATGCGAAGATGAAAAAGTAGGCATCGATTATTACGGCAGCCTATCCGGAATTATTGTTGATGGAGAAACTTATGAACCGCTGGCAGGAGTTCTTGTCGCCACAAATCCTGCAAGTTCATCCTTGATTACCAATAGTTCGGGTGAATTCTCATTCAGTAAAATCCTGAGTGGAGAAGTAAGCGTTACCGCACGAAAAAAAGAATATCTGAGCAGTACAGTCATCGTTTCTGTTTATGATGAAGAGCAAACTCAAATGAATATGATCTTGCAAAAAGATGATAAAGACTATGGCTCCGTAAACATTTATGATCCGGTGCCTGGGAATGGGGCTGTTGACCAACTTAGATCATTTACCATGCAGTGGAAAGTTGATCAAACGAAATCGGACATAAGCCTCTCTTATGACGTCTATCTTTTCAAATCCAATTCGAGCACACAATCGATTGCTGGAGAGAGCCTGACAGTCAAGGAAGTTGTGGTTGACAACCTCGCAGATAACACCACATACTATTGGTATGTCGTAGCAAAATATGATGGAAATATTGTTGCAAATGGTCCTACCTGGAGTTTTAAAACAGGAGATAATTCAGACACAAATTAACACCTAAAAAGAGAGCCTGATTTTTATTTCAGGCTCTCTCTTAATTAAGCTTCTTTCTTATTTCGCTGGAATATTCTCCAGCGTTTCAACCATAAAATCCCAGAATTTCTGAACGGTAGCAATATTCACTTTCTCATCAGGCGAATGTGGAAAGCGGATGGTTGGACCAAAAGAAATCATATCCCAATTCGGATAAGTTCCTCCCAGAATACCACACTCCAGCCCGGCATGAATCGCTTTGATCTCCGGCACTTTTCCATATTTCTCATGGTACACCTCTTGCATCGTTTTCAAGATAGGCGACGCCATGTTAGGCTGCCAGCCTGGGTATGCCCCTGAAAATTTCACTTTTGCTCCAGCCATGCTAAACACAGCAGCAATCCGTTTTCCCAGATTGGCCTTTGCCGAATCCACGGAGCTACGCATCAAACAAGCAATGTCAATGGTTTTTCCAGCTGCATCAGACTTCACACTTGCAAGGTTCGTTGAGGTTTCCACCAAGCCAGGCATGCTGTCGCTCATCCGAATCACGCCATTTGGACATGCCAATACGCCTTTGGTCAAATTAACCTGCGTAGGTTCATCGATCAACTCAGCGGGCATATCTGTTGTAACGATGCTTAGTTTCATATCAGGCTCCGTGGCTAAAAGCTCCTTTTTAATCACGGCAAATTCATCCTCGACAAGTTGTTTAAACTCATCGCTCTTTTGTTGATCAACCGTCACAACACCAAAAGCTTCGCGTGGAATAGCGTTGCGCAAACTCCCTCCATCAATGCTTGCTAAACGTGCACCAATAGCCGGATAAGCTTCGTTCAACAATCGAAAAAATACCTGGTTGGCATTTCCCCGCTGCAAAACAATATCCATTCCTGAATGCCCGCCCTTTAAACCGGTAATATTCAATCCAAAAGCAACCATATTTGCAGGCACTTGCTCTTCTGTATAAGTAAAACGGATGCCAACATCCTCTCCACCGGCACAGCCAACATAAAGTTCACCTTCATCTTCCGAATCGGTGTTCAATAAGATTTCGCCTTGCAACACACCAGCCTTTAATCCTTCTGCTCCATCCATCCCTGTTTCTTCGGTGGCGGTAAACAACACTTCCAACGGACCGTGTTTCAGATTATCGGAAGCCAAAACAGCCATGGCCGCGGCAACCCCAATTCCATTGTCAGCTCCCAGCGTGGTTCCATTGGCAGTTACCCAATCACCATCCACAAAAGCCTCAATGGGATCATTGACAAAGTCATGTTCCTTTTCACTGTTTTTCTGTGGAACCATGTCCAGATGGCCCTGCAGAATTACTCCTTTACGGTTTTCCAATCCCGGAGTTGCGGGTTTCCGGACAATGATATTTCCGGCTTCATCTTTAATCGTTTCCAGTCCCAATTCCTTCCCAAAATTGTAAATAAATTCCTGAACCTGATCTTCATGGTTCGATGGACGTGGTATTTGTGTCAGTTGGTAAAAATTCTTCCAAAGTTTGTTTGGTTGTAAATCAAAAATTCCTTGACTCATAATTTATCGTGTTAATTTTCTATTGCTTAAAAGTACAATTTAATGGCTTAACTTGTTTTTGACTTATATCAATTGCAAACGAAAGCCCCATACTACAAGTCGTATAGGGCTAACTTAATCAATCGTTATAAAAGCTCAATTCGTCATATCAGTAGCGGTCAAACCGGCTTACTTCGCAAGGACATTCTTTAAGGCTCCTGTTTTCGGGTGAAATGATATTTTGTAACTACCATTCAACAAACTTTCCGGGAAAGGAGCAACCGATCCGAACTGTGCAACGGTTGTTCTGGCAACAGCCATCGTGTTTAGTCCATTCAGAACTTTAATTTCAGCTTTACCCGGAATCCGGTAATAAATACCGCTTTGACCGGCAGCCACATTCGCTGAGTTTTTTAGTTTATCCTGAGCTGATGATAAATCATCCAGTTTATTCATATCCACTAGGATTGGTTTACCGCTCAAATCCGTTTTAGGAAGCACGCCTTTGTTTTCTGAAAAGCGAAAGGCCACTTCCCCCGAAACATCGCTTTCTCCCGGGATGAAATCAAAACTGTATTCAAACGATTTAGTAAATGACTTTCCAACGAAAAGACCTACATACTCTTCTTCAAGCTTGTCCAACTCCTCAACCATCAGCTCGTAGGCACACCCGTCTGGCAATTGCTCTTCGTACGCATTGGCCAGCGACTTAAACCGGCGCTTACGCAGCTTTGTAACAGTATGTGCGGCTTCCTGTGCTTTTTCTTCAATTGATTTGGTCACAATAGCCCGACTGGTGGCAGAATCGCCCAATTCATAAAAAGGATTCAGCGACAAATCCAGAAAAGGAAGATCGGGCGTTTGGGTATCGCCCAAAAAGGTAGATACCGCATAACTTTCTGCGGCAGGAACAGCGTCTGAATTAATTCCAGCCAGGACTCCGGATTCCGTCAAGCTAAGCATTGCCCCCGAACCGCCCATTGCTTTGTACACTTGCTTGGGATCCGGCTCACTAAAAGTTTCAATCTTAATATCGGTGATAATCCAGCGCTCGAAATCGGATGAAGCCGCGTTTTTGATGCCCAGCAAGGCTTCGGCATATTGAAAGTACGGTCCGTGAAAAAATTTCTCCTGCTTGGCTTTTACATGAATCCGCACGCCTGTTCGCGGCAAACTGTAAATTACCCCTTCCACTGGAACGGCGAGATTTTCATCACTCTTTTTGTCATCTTTCTGAAAGCCAAAGACTGTAGTCGAAACCAAAATCAGGGCCACTAGCACATATGTTTTCATTGTATGGATCAGATTTAATTTGAAATCAAAAATAAGTAAACTCCCTTCAATAGTGAAGGACGGAAACAAAATTAGCATTTTATCGCCGCCATGCAGAAATAAGAACCAAAAGTTTGGGCTTTTATTCTACCAAAACAGAAAAAGCTTCGCCCAAAGCGTCAATCAAATCTCCAGCAATCAGAGAGAGCTCTCCCTTCTGTTCTACAGCCAAATCGCCAGCTATCCCATGCACAAACACCCCGAGCTGTGCAGCGTCAAGCGGCAAAAACTGCTGAGCTAACAAACCCAGAATAATGCCCGTTAATGCATCTCCGCTTCCGGCTGTTGCCATTCCCGGATTACCCGTAGCATTAATAAAAACTTGTCCATCGGGACACGAAATGCACGTATGTGCTCCTTTCAACACAACAATAACCTGATACTTTTGGGAGAACTCAATTTGCTTTTGCAGTCTGCTATAAGAGTCTGTTGTTTGCCCCACCAACCGTTCAAACTCTTTGGGGTGCGGCGTTAAAATTGAATGTGCAGGGAGCAAATCCAGCCACTCCCGATGCATCGCTAAAATATTCAGGGCATCAGCATCCAACACCAATTTTGCAGGACTAGCTTCCAGCAATTGCTTCAAAGCTCGCCGTGAATTCGGTTTCACCCCCAAGCCTGGGCCAATGCCAACCGCTGAAAACTGAGTCAAGTCCGGAAATTCGGTAAACATTAAATCCGAAGCATCAATCGAGCACATGGCTTCCGGAATAGCCGTTTGTATAATTTGATAGGCCGAATGAGGAATATGCGCCGTTAATAAGCCCACCCCCGACCGCAAACAAGCTTTGGAGGAAAGCACAGCCGCTCCCATTTTACCATAGGAGCCAGCGACCAACAGGGCATGTCCGTATGTCCCTTTATGAGAAAATTTCTTACGCCGGGGCATTTTGTTTTCCAGCACTTCCATTGTCATTAAATGAAAAGGCGTATCTGTGGTTTCAATGCCATCCGGATGTAAACCAATGGGCAGCACCTCCCACTGCCCCAATATTTCGCCATGCTCAGGGAAAAAGAAACTGAGTTTTGGAAACTGAAAAGTAAGCGTATACGATGCCCGCACAACGGTCGCTAAATCATTTTGGGAATTATCCTCTCCAAACAGACCACTCGGAATGTCAATGGCAATAACCTGCGCCCCCGAACAATTGATTCTTTCAACCAACAAAAGCGGCAAACCATCCAACTTCCGACTTAAGCCCGAACCAAACAAGCCATCCATAACGATAACATCAGATGGAATAACAGGAATAGCCGTTTCTGAATCCACAATCACAAGCGATACTTTTCCCTGTTCTTCCAGCCGACGCCAATTCTCAGCCGACGATCCTGTCAGCGCCTTCCCTAAATTGATTACGAAAACGGAACATTGGTAGTCGTGGTCAGCCATCATCCTGGCAATGGCCAGCGCATCGCCACCATTGTTTCCGGGGCCGGCAAAAAAGTAAAGTAGTTTTTCGTTTGAAATATGATGAATAAGCCAGCTGACAATTTGGAGCGAGGCCCGCTCCATCAGGTCAATATCGGCAATAGGCTCATTTTGAATGGTAAATTGATCGATCGCTGCTATTTGTCTCGTGGTAGGTATTTTCATGTTTTCGACTTTTTCCGAAAATACAAAAACATCGGCAATTTGCCTAGCAACAAAATCCCTTAAAAGTATTGGATCGATTGTTTTTCAGTGTCCTTACCGGGGCCGGCCCGGAAGCCAGCCGCCGGAAAGTTTAAAACACAAGGACACAAACTGTTTTTAATGCTGTTC
>NZ_JBQYLH010000016.1:0-133042 GCF_052677165.1 Sunxiuqinia sp. sy24 | reverse complement strand
CACTTGGATAAACATCTTTTTTTCGCGATCAGGCGATGAAAAAAAAGTCAAAAACAATTGGAAAAAGGAGAATGGAAAGAGCAAAAACGGAAACCAATTTGATGAAAAGTGATTAAAGAGCTTAACATCAACAAACCATCAGCGTTTACTTCACTCCTTTGCCAATCCCGGAATCGGATTCACTCAGAAAAACAAAAACCAACACCACAACACTAACTTTAAGCCCTAACATTTAATACTCTTACAATCTATTTGCTAACAAAATGAGCAATATCATTCGATTTCAGATCTAACTTTTTAAACTTTCACCCGAATAATGCTGACATTTGACCAAGTCTAAAAGCAAAAAGATGATTACCTTTGCTTGCTTCATTTTAAACATAAAAGAATATGGCTAAAGATCAGAATACTGTTTTCTTTGGACACCCGATGGGGTTATCCTCTTTGTTTGCCACCGAGATGTGGGAACGATTTAGTTACTATGGCATGAGGGCATTGTTGGTATTGTTTCTAACAGCCACATTTGCCAACGGTGGTTTTGAATTGGCAGAACTGGATGCTTTTACCATTTATGGTATTTTCACAGGGCTGGTATATGTTACCCCAATTATTGGCGGAATGCTCGCCGATAAAGTTCTTGGACAACGCAAAACGATATACATCGGCGGCTTAACCATGGCATGTGGACAGTTTTTACTGGCTACCAGTGCAATGATTGACGGAGGCGATATGGCCTTGCGCCAAACAATTTTTTATGCCGGTCTTGGAATTCTTATTCTCGGAAATGGCTTTTTCAAACCCAACATCTCCACCATGGTTGGGGAATTGTACGATAACAATGACCCACGTAAAGACGGAGGGTTTACCATTTTTTACATGGGAATCAACTTGGGAGCCTTCATCGCTCCGCTGGTTGCCGGTAAGCTTGGCGAACAGATTGCCTGGGAATATGGATTTATGTCTGCGGGAGTTGGTATGCTGATCGGTACGCTTTGGTTTTTTATCCGGAGCCACACCCTGGGACACATTGGAATGCCGCCCAAAGTGAAGAGCGAACGAGTACGTTTAGCCATAAACGACTGGGTAAGCATCGTTCTTTATGTCGTTGGAATTGTCGCCTTAGTCTTTGGAATCATCCAGGGATGGAGCTCCATCTCATCATCTGCTCAAAGCTGGCTAGTCCGACTTATTGCTGTTGGTGGAACAGGCTATCTGTTGTTAAATATCTTTCGGGGAACGAATGGGAAAACAGAATGGAGCCGGGTTGCTGTTATTATGGTACTGGCTGTTTTCAATATCTTTTTCTGGAGCGGTTTCGAACAAGCCGGAACAACCTTCAATATTTTTGCCCGCGATAACACCCAGCGTATGATCGGTAATTGGGAAATTCCTGCGAGCTGGTTCCAGAGTGTCAACGCCATCTTTATCGTTGGTTTCGCTCCACTCTTCAGTATCCTGTGGGCCAAACTGGATAAGAAAAACCTCAACCCAAATACTCCGATGAAATTTGCATGGGGAATGATCATGCTAAGTCTCGGCTTTGTTGTGATGGCTATTGCTTACACCAAATCGACCACCGGAGGTGCAGTTACACTCATAAGCCCACTTTGGCTCGTATTTGTATTTATGCTGCACACCTTTGGCGAACTGTGTCTCTCCCCTATTGGCTTATCCATGGTTACCAAATTGTCGCCACCAAAATTGGTTTCAACCATGATGGGTGTTTGGATGGGCTCTTTTGCTGCCGGTAATTTTGTGGCTTCGCAAATGAAAGCGATCTCCATGAAACTGGAAGCTGCCATAGGACAGGAAGTGCAGGTTTTTTGGCTAATTGCCATTCAATCGGCTATTATTGCCCTTATGCTTGTGGTGCTTTCTCCTTGGTTGAAAAAAATGATGAAAGGCATTAAATAACGATACAACATTTTATACACGCATAAAACCCGGTTCATTTGAATCGGGTTTTCTTTTTTACATCAACAATAAATATCAATTCAAAAATCAAAGCTGCAAACTTTGGGGTTTTATCATTTTGCGTAACTTGGCCGCTACTTATTATTGTAATTCGAAATTTTATCAACAGAAATAGATTAAGTTATGGCGAAAAACAAACATCCGAAGGGACTTATGATCCTCTTTTTTACCGAAATGTGGGAACGCTTTGGTTATTACCTGATGCTCGGTATATTCACCTTATACATGATTGCCCCCGAAACGGCCAAATTTGCCGGACTGGGTATGAGCAACATGGAAGCAGCCGACATTTATGGCACCTATCTGGCACTGGTTTACCTCACTCCTTTTTTCGGGGGGTTGCTCGCTGACCGCTTTTTAGGCTACCGTCGCTCCATATACATCGGAGGCTTATTTATGGCGGCTGGTTATATTGGCCTGTCCATTCCAGACAGCATGTTGTCTTTTTACCTGTCGCTGCTGATGATCATTCTGGGAAATGGACTATTCAAGCCCAACGTTTCGGTACTGCTAGGGAAGCTTTATGAAAAGCCCGAGTACGAACATTTGAAAGACTCCGGCTACAATATTTTCTACATGGGAATCAACATTGGTGCCTTTGTTTGCAACTTCGTAGCCGCCTGGCTTCGTCTTTCCTATGGTTGGGGATGGGCATTTGCTGCTGCCGGAGTTGGCATGTTAATCGGAATTGTTTGGTTTGCCTTTGGCAACTGGCGCGTTCCAGAAATCAAAGAAGCTGACAAAATTTCACCGACCCGCCCAGGCGATTTATCGCTATCAAAAATATTTACCGTCTTGTTTTTACCAGCTTTTGCAGCAGCAGCTATCGGCTGGATCATTCCTGACAACATCTTTGGATCCGATTCCAACGATGCCTTCATTTTCTTCTGCCTGCCCGTACTATATTTCTTCTACAACACCTGGAGAACTGCTGACAAAAATGAGAAGGCTCCAATTGCAGCTTTGCTGTCCATTTTCGGTGTTGTCATCATCTTCTGGGCTGTCTTCCATCAAAATGGATCGGCCCTCACCTATTGGGCGCAAAACAACACTGACCGAGAACTCGGTCCTAAAATGGAGCAAGTCATCAATACCATTGCCAGCACCGAAGAAGTATCAACCGCTCCTCGCGAGCGGCAGATTGTTGGCCTGCATGGCGAAAACCTGGGAACAGAAGTTGGTCCAAGCTACTATTTTGACAACTACAACGAAGAACTTCCACAAGGAAACCTGGATGGCAAACCCGGCGACCTAACCGAAAAAGAATGGGACAAAGTGAAAGATGGCTCGACCGGAATGTTTGGAAAGCTGACCTTGTGGCCAACGGAGCTTCAAGCCTCTATCAACCCGTTTTTTGTAGTGATTCTAACGCCTTTAGTTGTGGCCTTTTTCACTTTTTTAGGACGTCGAAAAAAAGAACCTTCAACTCCTGGCAAGATTGCCTGGGGAATGTTGATCTCAGCGGTTTCATGGCTGGTAATGGTAGCCGCCGCGGTAATGTCAGGCAATGGCGCCGACAAAGCTTCGGTTGCCTGGCTGTTCGGTGTTTATGGTGTCATTACCGTTGGAGAGCTGTGTCTGAGCCCCATGGGACTATCGTTGGTGTCGAAGCTGGCGCCACGACGAATTGCCGCGCTAATGATGGGAGGCTGGTTTTTATCAACAGCCATTGGAAACAAACTCTCGGGCGTCCTCTCCGGCATGTGGGATTTATTCGAAAAGAAATCCAACTTCTTCCTGACCAATGCCATCCTAACCATGGGCGCATTTCTCATTATCCTGCTGCTGCTGCCTTGGCTTAAGCGAGTATACAACGAACATGTACACCATTAATAACTAATGCGCAAAATAAAACTCAATAAAAAGGATTCCAGATAAGGAATCCTTTTTATTTATTGCTGTTTTTCTTGCTGCATGCGGGCTTCCAAGAAACGCAGCTGCTGCTCCAGCATAGCTGTTTTCTTCATCTCAAAGCCAGCCTCTTTGGCCACTTGCAGCGGCCGCGAGTAAATGGCATCAATTTCCAAGGGCCTCTGATGGTCGAAATCCAGTTTCATACTGGGCGCGTAGGGTGTCATCTCAGCAGTTGTTGCGATCATTTTTGCAGCAAATTCTTCTTCCAACTGGAAGCCACAATGCCGAGCTGCATGTACAACTTCCAGCATCATTTCGTGCGCCAGCGTTCGAACTTCCGGATTTGCCATGAGCTGATCGGTAGAAGAATTCAACACAACAGTAAGCCCGTTAAACGGAATATTCCACACTAACTTCTGCCAACGCGAAAAAACCAGATCGGAAGAAAACGTCGCGGGAACGCCAGCCTGTTCAAAATCCTGACAAACCTGTTTGAGGACTTCCTCCCCTTCGGAAGAATGCATGCCAAGATTAAGCCGCCCAAGATCGAGATGCTGCACATGACCAGGCCCCACTTTTTGCGAACAAATAAAAGCCAATCCTCCAGCTACCTTCAATCCGGGAATAGCCTTGTCCAAGTCTTCTTCCAGCCCCAACCCATTCTGAATTAAAACGACTAAAGTCTGATCATGAACAATGGGCTTCAATAGCTCTGCCAGTATATGATTGTTGGTTGTTTTCAGACAAACCAGCACCACATCGCAGGCTGGCATTTCCTGAATAGTGGAATAGGCCGACACCGAATGAAGATGAAAATCGCCCTTGACGGAATCCACACGCAAGCCGTTATTAATAACCTGTTGATAATCGCTCCGAAGTAAAAAATGAACATCAGCGCCGGCATAAGCCAATTTGCCACCATAATACCCGCCCAAACCACCGGTTCCAATCACCGCATATTTAAATCTCATATTCTGTTTCTTTTTTTTCAATTCTGATAGACAAAAATAAGCTAAAAAAATCGGCTCAAGATCTCCGATCCGGGTGAGACCAGAGAATACCGCAAATAATAAAAAGGAGCCCTTTTGGACTCCTTTAAATCAATTCTTTTTCTTTTTTTGAGATCGTATTCTCAATCGTCAATAGGACGAAGGGTGTCCACGCCAATTGTTCCTTTCAAGTCCTCCAAATAAGCAGGAGATGAGACTTTAGCCAATCGTGCCTTCGCCGCTTTCAGGCGCTCAGGTAGCTCAAGACGAACAGAAGTTTCAGCAAAATTCTTGCGCTTAATCACCTCTTCAATGTAGGTTACATTATTTGCTTGCTGAGCAATATCACGTTTTTGCTTTTCAACCAGGCGCTCATTATACCAGGCACTGCTTAAAACAGCCTCGCGGGTAAACATGGCACGAATGTCCGGGTGACTCCGGTCTTTCCCCTTATATTGTCCATCAATCATGATGTGAATTAAGGCTTTTAGCGGAGGACAAAGCAAATCAATGGTTCCATCGCGCATGAATCCTTCAGCCACTCGTTTTTGTGTCACCGATAGGTTTTCGACTGAAGCGACAAACATATCCATATCCTGCGCCTCAGGTTTCAGCATATCATCGCTAAATACCGCCTCAGGCTTACTAAAGATACGCCCCATAAAATGAGTGACAAACCGCAGGTTAATCCGATATCCCAATAAACTGGCATCAACCATTTTCCCTTTATGCTTGAAATTTTCTACTTTCTCAAGGTAACCATGTTTGATCAAATATTCAGGATCGCGCTCTTCTACAGACATGCGACACCAAAGTTCAGGAACCAACAAGCTAACATCGTGATCCACCTTGTAATTTGGACCAACATAGCCCGCAGCCGAAGAATAGCCATGATATCCGGTCAGGATGTAAGACAAGAAAGCGTTGTTCAAATCGGCTGCTGGCAACAACGAGTTGAACGGTCCTTTGGTCAAGGCTCCCTCTGATCCAAAACCTGTTGTTGAAGGAGATTTCCCTGTGATGCTGCAAATAAAATCAATAAACAACTCGGGTAACTCCTGATAATGAATTGGGTTATAAACCGCTAAAGGCGGAACATTGATTTCCGGTTCGGCCGGATTATTTCTACGCCCTGGTAATACCGCATTCACCGGTAGGTAAACGGGCTTATCCAGCGGCACTTTTCTGAAAATCCGGGTAGTCATCTCGGCAATGTATTTTTCTACCGGATCAACCAGATCGGGACGAATCTGCAGGTAACGTGGGTTTTTAGACGCTACGCCATCCACCAAACGAGGTTCTGAAGGAACCACCAAGTATTCTGGCTTATCGCTTGCCAGAAAATTATTAATCAGATCCTTCACCGGCTGAGTGTATAACTCAAACCCAATAGCATCATCTTTAATTTCCTGAACCTGTTCGCGTGTTAGCGGCTCAAAATTTGATAAGAAGGTATTCGGGCTGGAAAGATCTTTTTCTCCTTGCTTGTCATAACCTTTGATAACACAGTCATCCGGCCGCTGAAACAAGCGAGACTCGCAGTTCTTCACAATCTTCACACTTCGATTGTCATATTCCGGATTCAGGTTTTCCAACTTTCCGGCATCCAAGGTTACTGATGCGGTAATATCATCTTCCATCTGCACTTTGCTCGATGGATTATAATCTTGCCTCAACAAGAAAAGTCGCCACGATTTATCGGTATCATGTCCTACACGCAGGTAGTTCGACAAAAGCTTGTTGTTTTGAAATTTCAGCTCATTACCAGGAACGCCATTGATCTTATCTACGGAGAAATATTTACGCCAATCTTTATCCCAATCTTCGCTGTAATTTCCTTTAATAACATAGACCAGAACTTTAATCCGCTGAGGAATAGAAGTCAGCCAGGCATTGTAATCATCGGTATATTCATCCGAAGGCGTCAGCAATTTAATAACAGAGCCCAATGAACGACGTCGACTTAAAATGTGGCGCGATTTATTGACAGAGTAATCGGCCGGAACTTTAAAACGTTTAGAATAATCTGTCGACATGATTTCTTCCACCATGTCTAAATCAGCATTCAGATCAGTCACGATAACCGAGCCCTGAATCATCGCATCCTTAATCGATTTCGAGATTTCTGATTTTCCACCACCCGAAACCGTACAAGGCTTATGACATAGGGTTCCTTCGGCCTGAGTTCCCACCAAATGCCATTTAGGACCATCAATACGCTTTTTCATTTCTACCCGATAACCATTCGGATAAATGTAATATTTATAAGGTAGCAGTTTAATGGTCTGCTTTTCTCCAGCCTTATCCCAACTAACTGTCTGCTTAAGCAAATCAAAGTTGGCATCTTCAGGGACATAGATCACCTGAGGATAATTTTTATCGATCGCATAACCTTCCTTCTTAAGCTCCAGGAGATCGGCAAACAGATAAATAAAAGAGGCAAAATCAAGTCCGTTGGAAGGAAGCCGCTCATCGAGGTAACATTTTTCACCCAGATTATAACTGCGGAAAGCAATGGCTCCGCCAGCGTGTTCTTCTTCAGCCAACCCATACAAGTTAGCTGAATAGCCGATCATTGTCTTTACTTCTTTCTTACAATAGCCATAGTAATTATCGGCAATCAAAGTAACAACCACACCGCGCTCGTCTCTTGCCGTAATTTTAAAGGCCGTTCCATCATTGTATTTTTCATTATCCTTTTTCCAGCACATGCCATCCCGACGCTGACGTTCGGTAGCATTATCGAAATGCGGAAGGCCCAGCTCCTTTTTGGTCATTTTGGTCAAATGTGGTGCAAGAATAACACAGCCGGAGTGTCCGGTCCAGGTATCTGGCGAAAGTGCTGCATCATTTTCCGGCAAAAACGGATCACCGGCATTGCCAAAAATAGATTCCACAAAATCGAGGTTGGACACCAGACTTCCGGGAGCCAGGAAATTAACTTCCATGGATTTTTCCGCCATCACTCCGGGAACCTCAGGCACAACAACCGGACGCAGCATAAGGCTTACAAACAAATTGGCAGGCTGTTCCTGCTTAGCCGTAAACGGAAGTTGCATACTTTCTTTTGGCGGATTCAGCGCTGCCTGCAACAACTTGCAAAAAGTAGCTTTAGGAACCGCCTTTTTGTCATCCGGAATGGGAAGTCCACCTTCAGCGATGTGGAAAACGCCCTTTGTGGTTCGCCGATCTTCTTTGGGATTATTTAAAACCCCCTGCGAAGTACGATACGATTTGATGATCTCTGTTTCATGATAGTCGGTATTCAACGGAAGCGAAACCATACGGGCCAAACCATAACGATCAAGAATGAATGGATGCCCTGGGAAAGTGATCGAATTATCGCCCGGGACATCACTCAGATAATCGTCCAGAAACTTCTGAATCCGTTCACCCATGGGCGAACTGTTATTATCCAGCAGTCGTGATTTGATGTTATAATTATTCAATAAAGGCATCGCCATTTCCAGTAAGTCGGACTTGGTGCCGCTCATTATTGTTGGATAACCGTCAGCTGCCAGCTTCAGGTTAATATATTGAATCTTTTTCTTGTCCGATACCATAGGCTCATTTTTATCAAAGCCTACTATTCCAAAGGTTCTGTTTACAGTCATGATATCTAATTTTTAGTGTTGATTTTTTGAAGAACGTTTTTCCTTTTCAAAATCTCCAATTTGAACCATTTTTTGGTTCCTGGTTTTATAAAAGTAGTACGTGCCTCACTGACATAAGTTCATCGCAATTGACACATCAAAGCGTTGTAGAACAGTCTCAAAAATAAGCAGAAAAAGAATACCCGACCGGCCATGGATGCCCAATTGATTTAAGTTTAACGCAAACATCACATCCTAAAAAAAGGAGCATCACCTGCTCCTTTTCAACAAATAGTTTTACACTTATCGTTTTACATCGACCAGTGCCCCTTCAATAATCTGATCTACCACATCTTCATCCAATAAAGTAGAAATATCGCCCAAATTAGAGGCATCACCTTCAGCCACTTTTCGAAGGATACGACGCATAATTTTGCCGCTTCGGGTTTTGGGTAGTCCCGGAACCAACTGCACCAGATCGGGGCGGGCTATGGGTCCAATAATTTTAGTAACTCCTTGCATAATACTTCTTCGAATCCCTTCTTCTCCGCCAGTCGATAATTCACCACAAACCACAAAGGCATAAATTCCCTGCCCCTTAATGGCATGCGGATAACCAACGACAGCCGATTCGTTAACCAAGGGGTGTTCGTTAATTGCGTTTTCAATTTCAGCCGTCCCAAGCCGATGACCCGATACATTAATCACATCGTCAACCCGACCCAAAATCCGATAATACCCATCCTCGTCGCGCTTGACACCATCGCCGGTAAAATACATTTTATTGTAGGCTGAAAAATATGTTTCCCGAAACCGTTCATGGTCTCCCCAAATGGTTCGAGCCATTCCCGGCCATGGGAATTTAATACACAAATTACCCTCAACCGAATTACCAACCAATTCCTTCCCTTCATTGTTGACAATGACAGGCTGAATCCCGGGTAAGGGCAAGGTCGCAAATGAGGGTTTGGTTGGGGTAATGCCGGCCAGCGGCGAAATCATAATCCCACCTGTTTCAGTCTGCCACCAGGTATCAACAATCGGACACTGATTCATCCCCACATGATCGTGATACCAATGCCAGGCTTCTTCATTGATTGGCTCACCAACGGTTCCCAACACTTTCAGCGAAGCCAACTTTTTGCCCTCCAGAAACTCATTGCCCTTGGCCAGCAAAGCCCGAATGGCTGTTGGGGCCGTATAAAACTGGTTGACTTGGTATTTGCTGACAATATCCCAAAAGCGCCCCGCATCGGGCCAGGTTGGAACCCCTTCAAACATAAGCGTTTTGGCTCCCGTCAACAAAGGGCCATAAACAATGTAGGAGTGTCCGGTAATCCATCCAATATCCGCAGTACAGAAATACACATCCCCGGCGTGGTACTGAAAAACATTGCTAAAAGTATAGGCCGAATACACCATGTAACCGCCAACAGTATGTACGATTCCCTTAGGCTTACCCGTAGAACCGGAAGTATAAAGAATAAACAAGGGATCTTCTGAATCCATTTCCTCGGCCGGACAAACATCTGACTGACCATCAACCGCTTTATGCCACCAAATATCGCGACCAACAACCATGTCAATCGGCGAATTAGTTCGCTTTAGCACCACCACTGTTTCGATGGTAGCACAAGATTCCAGTGCTTCATCGGCAATTTGCTTTAGGGGCGTAATCTTATCGCCGCGGAAACCGCCATCAGCTGTTAAAAGTACCTTAGCCGAAGCATCGTTTATTCGCTCTTGCAGCGCATTGGCTGAAAAGCCGGCAAAAACCACAGAGTGAATAGCTCCTATGCGGGCACAAGCCAATAAGGCAATGGCCAACTCCGGAACCATCGGCATGTAAATCGCCACGCGGTCGCCTTTGCCAACGCCTAAACGCCGCAAAGTATTGGCAAATTTATTGACTTCGGAAAAGAGTTCAGCATAAGTTAAAATTCGTGATTCATCCTGGGGGTTGTTAGGCTCCCAAATAATGGCTTCCTGATCACCATGTGTGTATAGATTACGTTCGAAGATGTTTTCGGTGATATTCAACTTTCCATTAACGTACCAATTAATACTGGGCTCGTCAAAGTTCCAGTCAATCACTTTATCCCAACGCTTCCTCCAGAAAAAACTCTCGCCTTGCTGGGCCCAGAAAGCCTGAGGATTAGCAATGCTTTTCTGATACTCGTGAATATAGCCTCCCAGGCTATGAATCTTGTTTATCATTTTATTCGTTTTTTAGGTTGTTTTCTTGAAAATTAGATAATACTAATTTAAACTGAATAAAAATAAGATGCAAGACCATGGCATTTTATTAGCCAATGCTACAAAAGATTAACAAGCAACCATTCAAGCCTATTACTCTACAAATCACGCGTGCACAGATGTGAGCTTGCAGCCAAAACTTCGGATCTGCTCACTCGCTTCACATTTAGCTGTTATTTTTTCATCCTGATTCAAGCGAAGTTCGATATTCGTTCTTCAACCTTAAAACTATCTAGTTAACTAGGTGTTATTTTAAGTGTCTGAAAATATCTTTTCTTTCGAATCGGCCACTTTGCCTATTCATAACCGAAGCCCTAAAAATGACACTTATGTCCTTATTATCCAACCATACTGCAATTGAGTACCCCCTTTAAATAATCAAATTATGCCTTCATTAAAAGCCATATCAATCATTGATTTCCCACACAAGACCGAACAGCAAAAAGTTAAGCAAGGTGCTAAAAAACTATTTGCACCTTCTTTCCCTCAAGTGGAACGAATGATGAGCGCATTTGACAATACAGAAATCGAAACACGTAATTTCTGTAAACCATTGGATTACTATACCGCGACGCACTCATTTCAGGAACAGAACAACGATTATATTGAAGTAACACTTCAATATGCGATCGAAGCCATAGAAAAATGCCTAGCCTCGAGCGATACCAGCAAGGATGAAATCACCGATATTATATTTGTCTCGACCACAGGATTGGCCACTCCAAGCATGGATGCTCTGATCTTGAACAAAATGAAACTGAATCAGAATATCAACCGCACTCCTATTTTTGGATTGGGTTGTGCCGGAGGAGTAGCCGGTTTTGCCAAGGCAAATATTCTGGCAACAGCCAACCCCAAGGCCGCTGTTTTGCTGGTTGCTGCAGAACTGTGCTCATTAACCTTCCTGAAAAATGACTTCAGTAAGAGCAATTTTATTGGCTCGAGTCTATTCTCCGACGGGGTAGCGGCTTGCCTGATCACCGGAAATGAAAAACTTCAAGAAGGAAAGAACTCAATTGAGTTTATTGACTCTCAAAGCAAGCTGTATTACGATTCTCTTGATGTTATGGGGTGGGACTTCACCGATGACGGTTTTAAAGTTTTGTTTTCGCGCAATATCCCCGACATCATTTCGGCCAATATCCGGCAGGACATCATCTCCTTTCTGCAAAAACACCAATTATCGCTGGACGATATTCAAAACTTCATTTTTCATCCCGGAGGCACTAAAGTACTCACTGCTTATGAAGAGGCTTTACAAGTCGAAGGCGATTTCCTGAAAAACACACGGCAGGTAATGAAAGACAATGGCAATATGTCGAGCGCTACGGTTTTATATGTTCTGGAGCGATTTGTTTCGACTGGTTTTGATGATGGTTATGGTCTGATGATTTCAATGGGCCCAGGCTTTTCAAGTGAAATGGTTTTATTGCAAATGAAAAATAATTAAGATGGTTTTTGCCAGCTTCATATCCTTTGTTATCCTTTTGCGAATTGCCGAATTGATTCTTTCAAAAAGAAACGAAAAATGGTTACTGCAAAATGGAGCTGTAGAGCATGGGAAAAAGCATTATCCCCTGATCGTTTTTATCCATGCGCTTTTCTTCCTATCGATATTTATAGAATATATTCTCCGCGCCCCCACCTCTTACTCTTTGATTCTAATCATTTCTTATTTTTTGCTCGTCGCATTAAAAGCCTGGATCGTGCTATCGCTAGGAAAATTTTGGAATACCAAAATATACCGGATCCCAAACTTTCCACTGGTAACAAAAGGACCGTATACTTATTGCAAACATCCAAACTACCTGATTGTAATCGCAGAGATTGCCATAATTCCCCTGAGCTTTCAGTTATATTATACCGCTATCTTGTTCAGTATTCTAAATGCTTTGATGCTTATTGTTAGAATCAGAGCTGAAAACAAAGCTTTGGAGACTTGAAATTGACTCAGAAAACCGGGGATGCCAGCTCAAAAATGGAAATAGAAGACCTGAGCGTGCTATCAATATCGACAAAAACGAAGTTCATATGAATTCAAATTTGGATAATTCAAAATAACTTAGCAAATTCGTAGACTGATTAGTCTATTCAATATGAATGAAAAAAGAGCACAAATCTTAGCAACAGCGTTAAAATTATTTGTAACCAATGGTTTTCATGCCACTCCTACGTCTAAAATAGCCAAAGAAGCCGGCGTGGCTACAGGAACCTTGTTTCACCACTTCAAAACAAAAGAAGAACTGATCAACACCCTTTATCTGGAAACGAAGGGAGAAATGACCCAATCACTTTCGACTAAAGTGGAGGAACAGGAAACCATCAAGGGAAAACTCCGGCAGATTTTTTTCAATGCCATTCACTGGGCTGTAAACCACACGAATCATCAGCTATTCTATAGCCAATTCAGTAATTCTGCCTTCATATCCAACTTGACGCGAAAGCTTGGACATCAACGCTTTCAATTCATATACGATATTCTAAAACAAGGGCAGGAAAAGGAGATCCTGAAACCGATATCCATTGATTTGATGTTTGAGGCCATCGATGGAACATTGAATGGAATTACAAAATACCTGATCGAACATCCTGAAAAAATCACAGATGAGCAATGCTTGGAGAGTGCCTTCGCCTTGTACTGGGACACTTTAAAAGGCTAAAAACAACAGACTGATCAGTCTAGTAAATAAAAAAAATAAATAGACAATGACCACAATTGATAGAAACAAACCCATACTGGTAACCGGCGGAACAGGTTACCTGGCCTCCTGGATCGTCAAGCAGCTACTTGACCAAGGCTTTCACGTAAACACCACTATTCGGAATAAATCGAACCAACAGAAATACCAGCATTTGCTTAACATCGAGAAGGAAAGTAAGGGAACGCTGTCCATCTATGAAGCAGATCTGCTGCTGGATCATTCCTTTCAGGAAGCAATGAACGGATGCGAACTGGTGATTCACACCGCCTCGCCGTTCAAAATATCAGGTATCAAAAATGCCGATAAAGAACTAGTTCAACCGGCCTTACAAGGCACACGAAATGTCTTATTTTCAGCCAACGACACCAACTCCGTCAAACGAGTGGTGCTCACCTCTAGCATTGTCGCCATGATAGGCGATGCCTGCGATGTGAAAGAATTGAACAATGGGGTATTCAATGAAAAAAGCTGGAATACAACCAGCTCAGTCAGCCATCAGCCTTATCCATATTCAAAAACAATGGCCGAAAAAGAAGCCTGGAAAATTGCAGAAAAACAAAATCGATGGGATTTGGTCGTGATTAACCCCGGCTTTATTCTGGGTCCTTCGTTAAGTCAACGTTCGGATTCGACCAGCATCGAACTGATGATTCAGCTATTTTCAGGCAAATTCAAGACGGGCGCGCCGGCCGGCGATCATGCCATTGTCGATGTGCGAGATGTTGCCCATGCTCATATCTTGGCCGGACTAATAGCGACAGCAAACGGGCGTCACCTGGCAGCAGCTCATCAAAAAGATTTTCTGTCCATTTCAAATGTCATCAGAAAACAGTATCCCAACTACCCCGTTCCCCAAAAGTATGTTCCCAAGTGGCTATTCCAATTAATTGCTCCGTTCATGGGGGTTTCGCGAAAATATGTGAAGTGCAATGTGGGATACGATTTTGTTTTTGACAACTCTTACATCAAGAAAGATCTGAAGATGAGCTTCATCTCTTTTGAAAAAACGATCACGGACCATTTCACCCAGCTAGTTGAAGACGGACTAATTCCAGATTTACGATCATGACGAAACTAACAGCCAATGTAATTGGAGCAACCGGCCTGGTTGGATCTCATCTGGTCAAGCAGCTACTGCAAGACGATCGCTTTGAGCAGGTTCAACTATTCACCCGAAGGACTACCGGCCTGTCGCATCCCAAACTGAGCGAACAGCTGGTTGATTTTGATCAGATCGAAAATTGGTCCAACTTGATTCAAGGCGATGTCCTTTTTTCAACCTTAGGAACCACGCTGAAAAAAGCTGGTAGCAAGGAAAAACAATTTCTGATTGATTACACCTATCAATACCAAGTGGCTGAAGCTGCAGCAAAAAATAAAGTTTCAACCTACGTTTTAGTTTCATCAGCCGGAGCAAATGCCAGTTCAAAACTCTTTTACAGTCAGATGAAAGGAAAGCTGGATGAAGCGGTCAATCAATTGAGTTTTAAAAAGGTTGTCATCCTTCGTCCATCCATCCTTGATGGTGAGCGACCGGAACAAAGAACCACTGAACAAATCGGGCTCGAATTTACGCGCTGGCTTACGCGATTTGCATTCAAGAAATACCGCCCCATTCATGGAAAAACAGTTGCTCAGGCCATGATCAAGGCCGTTTTCATCAACCATCCAAACTCCAGTCATTTGGTTTATGAACTGGGTGAATTATTCGATTTAGCAAACAGCTCCTCAACAAAACAGCAAAAATGATCCTGATGTTTGAGATCAAGCCACGCCAATCTTATGCTTGGATAATTATCTAGCTCATCAAATAGAAAACATCGACTTTCGAGGGAAAAGGCAGATAAGACAGATCTGACGCAGACGATCCGCTAGAGATTGAGAATGTAGCCTATCGAAAAGCGGAAGAATGAATTATCAGGATAGTCCAGCCCTTCATCCATAGTTCGTGGTAAATTGTAAATCCAGGCTGCTTCAAAATCAAAACTTTTGCACTTAATAGTCAAAGGTAACTGCAATTGCACGTTCATCAGACCAAAAGCATCTTTATAATCGGTGGTGTACTCCATATTGGTAACCGGATCGATAATTACTTCGTTGAGCTGGAATTCAACTAATTCAGAACCAAAATAGAACGACACCTCAGGTTCCAGCCTGATTTTGTCGTACATGCCCAAGCGAATCAAGTTCAGGTAACTAAACAAATCCCACGACAGGGTAGTTGCCACTTCCTGTCCCAACAGAAAATATGCATCGAACCGTGTTCCGAAGTTCTTACTTTTTAAGGTAATTCCAGCGTCAACACCGCTATTATACAGAGGGGCAAAATCCGGATCATCATTGTTGAATAGAAAATAATCGAAGGAAAAACGGTACCGAAAAAACTTCATTTTCTTTAAACTTTTACTATAGCCGCCCGTCAGCACCGTTGTTCGGTATCCAGGCTCCAGCTGACTATACCACGCGCCGGCAATTCCGGCATAAAACCCGATGGAATGCAGATAAAACAACTGTCCACTAAGGCTGTACTGCTGATCTCCGATTTCGCGACCGGCAAAAAAAGTTCGTGAATCGAAATTGTTCCTCCAATACAAAAACTGGAATTTTTTCTTCAAGCCAAATAGATAACTCAGGTTGTCATCATCAAAAATAACCTCATTCAATATGGAGTCGAGTCGTGCCTCCCTCAACTTCTCCGTAATATCCGTTTGTTGAGCTTTCAGCCCCGGACTGACCAAGAGGAACAAAACCACTCCGATGGCAAAAATTCGATTCATGAGATGCTATTTTAGGGTATAATTTTTCGATCATAACTGGTTAAAAAGGGCCCGCAACAACCAAAGTTGTCGACGGGTCTTTTTATGCTCAAATTGCTAGTTACCCCCATTACCATTTCCTTCTTTGGCACGTTCTTGGGCCTGTTGTCGAGCTTGTTCTTCGGCCTGCTGTTGAACTTGCTGCCGAGCCTGTTCCTGAGATTGTTGTTGTACTTGTTCGTTCATTTGGGCTTGCGTTCCCTGACGCATCTGGTTACGCACGCGTTGTTGAACGCCATCACCCAAACCTTCAGAATTGTCCTGTTGTTGTAAGCGTTTCCGCATCTGCTGCATTTGTGCTTCACCCATGTTGGCTTTCATTTGTGCTCGTTGCTCCAGTCGAAGCTCGTTGTGTGCTTCAAACATTTCTTTTTGTTCTTCGGAAAATGAAGCATGCAGCGCTTCGCGTTTTTCTTCACGCGTCATTTCCTGATTCTCCAGAATAGCGAGCTGTTCTTCAGTAAATGTAGCCCGAAAAGCATCGCGAAATGCCTTTCCATTGGCGCGAGCCTGATTCAGAATGGCTTGCTGTTCTCCGGTAAGTTTCAATGCCTGATCATGTTGACGAAGGCGATCCTGATCCTTAATTCGGTCTTGGTCTTGGTCTTGGTCTTGGTCTTGGTCTTGGTCTTGGTCGCCATCCTGATCCTGGTGAATACGATCGCGAATCTGGTCGCCATTCCCCTGCGCCCATAAGGTAGTGGTTGTCATTCCTACCAGTAGGACTAATGCTGCAAGTGTTCTAAAAATTGTTTTCATAGCGTGTGTTTTTAATAATTTCTTTGATTGTCTTACACTTGCAAACCGTATAAGATTTGTTTTACCCTACCCGATGATACATTTTTTTTATGAAAATATGTTCTTTTATCAATCTTTGATTTTGGGACGAAACAATCTTCCTCATAGCATCAAAAAAAAAGACAACAAACAACTCACATTTAAAAAGATAGATTAAGAAAAACCGTTGGAGTGAAAGGAATTGCTTCGGCATGCAGGTTCAACGAAACATCTTGCTCTTCGGGCAAAACAATAAAGTTAGCGTATTTCAAATTAGAATGATTGAGCACGTTCAGAATCGAAATCCCGGCCTCCAGTTTAACCCTTGGCATATCCCATCGATAGGCCGCGGCCATATCCAGACGATGATAATCTCGCTCATACTCTCCATCGACCATCAATCGCTGGTCAGGAAAACCGGATCCAAAAACATAGCTTGAAGAAAGATGAATGGGATTAAAATTCAGAAGAATGGCTCCTTTTAGCTCATGTCGCTGATCGTGTAAAGCCCGCTGAAAAGCATCAGCAGCAAAATAATCAAATTTTTCAAGAGTCTCGCTCAAGGTGTAGCTAACCCAGGCTTCATGCCCTTTGTACTCTTGTTTCAGAAAAAAATCAATCCCTCTATTTTTACTTTCACCTTCATACAAGTTTTGCTCCGAGAACTGCCCGACATAACGCGTTAATCCTTCTGTTTTTTTTACAAAGCCTTCCACACTCAAGGTAAAACTATTTCGATGATAAGTTAGTCCCGCCACCCCATGAGTAGCTTCCAAAACCGAAATAGCCTGATCATCTGAAACAGACCACAAATAATGGTAATTACCCACCTCATCGACCAACGAACTGCGGGTGATAAACTGATTATGACGGCCAACCGCCAAGTTCATTTTGAGCCCTTTTGTCAATTCGATACTCGACGAAACCCGCGGTTGCCAATACCATTTTCCAAGATTCACTGAATAATTACTTCGCAAGCCCAACTTAAATTCGAGTCGGGAACTTACCGAAATCGCATCCTGAACGAAAAAATTAAGCCGGGAAGCTTCAACCTGCTGATCGACCAAATTGATCTGAAAAGAATCCTCCTGAAATTGAATCGGATTAACCACCCATCCGGCGCCCATCTCCAACTGATGTTTTTCAGCCAGTGCACGTTGATGTGTGAGCTGAACCGTTACCTCAGCCACCTCATTCATCAGTAACTGATCCTCATTCAACACATTATCGAAACCACCTTGTCTCTGGCCTTGCCCCTGACCTCCTTGCCCGGATTGCTGCCGACCAATCATTCGCATATTCCGAATTTCCTTGTCCAGGCTAGAGTAAGCAGCCGACAACTTCGTTCGGCTGCCATTACTCCATTTTTTCTGAAAAAATCCGGAAACAGCATATTGATTGTTGTACTCATGGTCTTCATAGGCAAACTGCGACTGCTCGCTCTCCACATCCAACAAATAGGAAAAACGGTCTTCACCCAACAAAGCACTAATACCATAGGAATCGCCGTGCTTATTCGTTCCCGAATACTTCAGGTTCAAATCGCGAAAGTTGTAATCGGGATAAATCAATCGCTCAGTGGTATTGGGCGAATTTCCGGAGCGGCCACTGCGAAAAGACAGCTGCTTGCTATCATACAGTTCGTAGTAAGTTTGCCGGAAAGCTACCGTGAGTGCCGCCTGTTGAGCCACCGGAAGGCTGAACAGGCCATTCAGCGTCATGTTGTTAATCCTTACCCTGAGATGCGGATCATGCACATCGCCATCCAGCCCGGTAATATTGACCAAGCCGCCAACCCGTCCGCCCTGGTCGGCTCCATAAGCGCCTTTCAACACCTGAATATCTTTTGCCATCAAAGGGTTGACCGCACTAATGTTGTCATTGAAGTTTTTCATACCAAACAAGGTAAAGCCATCAAACAAGACCTGACTTTGCCCTTCGTAACTCCCCCAAATTACCAGGTCGTTGGATTGTTCGCCTGCTGCTAGTATTCCTGGTTGCAAGCGCAACAAATTAAACACTGAGTTATCTCCATTCCCAGGCAGGTACTGCGCAATTTGATGATTCAGACGTAAAACTCCGGGCCTATTACCAACCTGCAACGTCCGGACAACTTTCAGCTCTTTAACCTCAATTTCAGGGATTTCAAAGTTAGATGGCTCGAGCAAAAACCGATGATTAGTTCCGGCAGTAACCAGCGTATCCAATAAAAAATACCCCAGGTACGATGCCTGTAAGTGAAATTGATTATCCGGTCCAACAAATGAAAAGTTCCCCTTTTGATCGCTAACCAGGCCTGTACCATCAATTACAACATGGGTATAGGGCAAGGATTCGGAGCTGAATTTATCAGCAAATCGACCACTCAAGCTATAGTTCTTCTGGATGGGAGCCACATGAAATTCATAAAACAAATAAACAGCTCCTGCTTTTTTATAAGCTGCGGGAAGGTTCTGCAACAAAAAATCGAATGCTTTTTCAGGAGATGAAAACTTCTGTGAAACGCTCACCTTAAAATCAGAAAAATAGCGATCATCCAAGGAATATTGCAGTTTGTACCGCTCGCAAATATCAATAAGAATGCTACTCAGACTTTGTTCCTGATAAACCAATTCAACGTCCTGCGTAAAAGCCAGCAAAGTTGAAAAGAGTAGGCCAAGCAATAGAATGTACTTTTTCAAATTGACTTATTCATTTCGGCTAATCCGGTACTCGTTTGGATTGACCTTTTCAAATTTTAGGTTATAAATGGTACAAATCATTTCCAAAATAGCTTCTGCATTCAGTTCAGACCGCACCATATGCCCCGAGATACTTGCATCATAGGTGCCATGATTCAGCAAATCTTTGCCTTGAATATGCACACCATACTGCCGTTCCACCTCTTCCAAAACTTCCTTCAACGGTTTACCCCTGAAATTAAATTCATCGTTGATCCAGGCTGCTTCGGATTTAAAATTAATCTGCCGCTGTATCTCAAATCCATTGCCCGCTTTCAACTCTGCTTTTTCATTCGCTGTCAGAATCACTACCGATCCATCTGCCTGCCCAACAACTTTAACTTTTCCGGTTTGGCAGGCTACCCGGTACGATTGGTCACGCGCAAAAATATTAAAACTTGTTCCTAAAACGATCGTACTCGCCTTTTCAGATTTGACACTAAAACGACTGCCTTTTTCTACTTCGAAAAAAGCTTCGCCACTAAAACTAAGTTCGCGTGAAAAACGCCACCAATAAGGATGATAACTCACTTCTGAAACCGCACTCAGATGCACAGCCGAACCATCTGGCAAATCGACCACCAGCTGCTGCCCGGGATTGCTTATCACGTCAAGTGTGTAAAAGCGCATTAGTCCGACTAAGCCAACAACCAATAGAATAGATGCGGCCATAGCTAAGCGAAAAGCCGGCCGGCTATACAAACGAATCGGCTTAACCTGAGGAACAGTCTCTAACTGCGTCTCCATGGCAGCCCATACGTCCGTTTTCGACCTGGAGTAAGGAATCTCAAGCCGATTATTCAGCCGGTCCAGATCTGCCAGGACTTCGTCTGCTCGATTGGTATTATTATTCCAGGTTTTCATTTTACATTGAATTTCGATTTCAAATCATCAAGGGCATGTTTCATTCGTTTTTCAACGGCCTTTACACTAATATTTAAGCGATCTGCAATTTCATGATACTTCAAGCCATCCATCCGGTTCATTAAAAAAACCACCCGCTGCTTTTCCGATAAGCCCGCCAGGGCCCTTTCATACTTCTGCTGCAACTCTTTATACTGCAATTCCTCTTCCGGCGAAACCTCCTGTATCTTAAATGTCAGAGAGTTTTTGTAATTCAGCTCCAGCTTTTGCCTGCGATACAGAGATACAAATTCATCACTTGCCATTTTATAGAGCAAACCAACAGTAGCCTTTGGATGGTAATCCGGCTGTTTCTCCCAAAGACGCAGAAACACATCCTGAGCTAAATCTGTTGCCAAATCAGCATCGCCCGACCGGTAATAGATGTAATTACGGATGGCATCAAAATACTGGTCAAACAACTTTTTAAATTCTTGCTTCGTCAACGTCCAATAATCTATGTTTCAAAACTTGTCCTTATGGCTAACTTAATCTTTCGCCCGTAAAAGTTAAGCAATATTCGCTGCTTTTCATTCCTTAACCGTTTAAAATGCATCTTACCCTACCTTGCTTTCGAAATATATTTTTGTAATTTCAAACGCCAAATCAATCGGATTATGAAAAAAGCTACTTTTCTCCTTTACAGCCTTACTCTTCTTTTTGCCTGCCAGGGTATGAACAAGGAAAAAGCGATGGCTTCGCCCCCTGAGCAACAGCATGGTGTGCCATGCGAACGAGCCGACAGTCTGAAATTCGCGTCGGTAGCAAATCATTTTTCCACGGTTAAAAACCTGCCCATGCCGCAATTAGTCGCTGCTGTTGGAAAACAATTCCTGGGTGTCCCCTATGTGGCACAAACCCTCGAACACGGAGAAGATGAGCCCTTGACCGTTGAACTGGAAGGACTGGACTGCACCACGTTTGCAGAAACAGCACTAGCTCTGGCACGGACGCTTAAAAGCCCGAAGCCTGACTTTGCCCAATTTACTCGTCAGCTTGAAAACATCCGATATCGCGGGGGAAAACGCGAAGGCTATACTTCGCGACTACACTATTTCAGCGACTGGATTTATGACAACGAACAAAAAGGTTTGATTAGTCAACCGACCAAAACCTTTGGGCAACCACTGGATTTGAATATTGATTTCATGTCAACACATCCAAATAGTTATCCGGTATTAAAAGCAAATTCAGATTTGGTCCAAACACTTGCCCTGCAGGAAAAAGAAATCTCCGGACGCAGCTACTATTTTGTTCCCAAAGATGAAGTGAAAGCAAAAGAAAACAGATTGCAGGAAGGTGATCTCGTGGGCTTAGCTACCAGTATCTCTGGACTTGATGTTACCCATGTTGGCATTGTGGTGATAGTGAATGGACGCCGCCATTTGATGCACGCCTCAACAGTTGCCATGCAGGTGGTTATTTCTGAAGTTCCCCTGGCAGATTTCCTTCAAGCAAAAAAAAGCTATACCGGCATTCTCGTTGCACGACCGATTAACTAACTTGAACTGGATTATTTTAGCTTCAAGAATTTTGATTCGACTTTTTCACTGTCCATTGTTTTTATTGATAATCATTTACCGTTAACAACACAAAATGACCATCAATAACAACAGAGTGACTTTTAGTAATTTTTCAGACACCAACGAAAAATACTAATCTTTTCTTTCCATCTGCTCTTTCAACCAAGCCGGGCGATTCGTGGTAATAGCCATAATCCCCAAGTCAACCAATCGTTTGGCTTCATCCGGATCATCCACCGTCCAGCACAACACTTCCAAGTCAAGCTGATCAGCTAGTACCACCACGTCCTGATCCACTATTTTGTAATGCAGATTCACACCATCCAGGCCCAAGTTGGCTGCTTCCTCCATCCGTTCAGGCAATCCTTCTTTTTTTGAACTCAGCCAATAGCACGCGTTGGATGGGAATTCAGCCTTCGTTGCCAAAATGGTTTCCCAGCCAAAAGCAATGAATACTGCTTGATCAATTTTTCCGCTGGCTTCCACCGTTTTCTTCAATGCTGGCAGCACTTCGACGCCACACTTAATTTCGACCACCAGTTTTTTGCCCTCGGGAACCGTTTCCAGAACTTCAGCCAGCAAAGGAATTTTTTCGCCCTTAAATTGGTCCCCTTTCCACTGACCTACATCAAGCGTGCGCAGGTCCTCAGCCGTAGTTTCTGCAATCAGTAAATCCTGACCTCCCGTGCGCTTAGTCGTTTTATCATGACATACGACCACCTGGCCATCTTTCGACAGGTAAATATCAATTTCTACCGCATCGGCATTCAGCTTCCAGCCCAACTTAGCCGAAGCTAATGTATTTTCGGGAGCCAGAAAGGATGCGCCCCGATGAGCTACAATTTGAGTTTGAGAAAAAGCCGGAGAAACCGCCAGCCAAAGTAAGAAGGAATAGCTTAGTTTTTTTATTTTCATCACTTGAATTTTAAAAGAATACAACACATCATTTATGATTGTCCTAAGTTGTCGATTTCTGCTGAAACTATCCTCAGAGACTTCTTGAAAAAATCTTAAATTTGCACGATTTGAAACCAAAAAGCAATGAGAAAATTTCTCAACAACCTTATTGTCCTCTTTCTAAAAGCATTTTCGCACTTACCATTTCGCCTATTATATCTGATAAGTGATTTCGCCTTTGTTCTGCTGTTCCACATTGTTCGGTACCGAAAAAAAGTAGTGTACACCAATCTCCGGAACTCATTCCCTGAAAAGACGGAAGCAGAGATTGATCGCATTGCACGAGCCTATTACCGCCACTTGTGCGATGTTTCTATGGAATCGATCAAATTATACAGCATGAGCGAGAACGAACTGAACAAACACCTCAAGGTAACTGGCGTCGAAAAAATGGAAGCCTATTTCAAACAGCAAAAGAGCATTATTGTATTAGCCATGCACTATAATAACTGGGAATGGGGCGCTTCAGTCCAGCGTTTTTCCAGCCATCAAATTGTTATGGTATATAATCCGGTACGCAACAATATGGAAATGGAACGTTTCATTTTAAGCATTCGCGAACGTTTTGGCGGAATTTCTGTTCCCGTTCATAAATCGGCCCGAATGGCTATCCAATTTGACCAAACTGATCGTCCGGGACTTTTATGGCTTGGCGCCGATCAAACCCCCTTTCAATCCTCCAAATTCTGGACAACCTTTTTGAACCAGGAAACCCCTTTCTTTAGTGGACCTGAAAAGATAGCTCACAAAACCAACCAGCCAGTATTTTTTCACCACACAAGAAAAGTGGCTCGCGGAAAATATGAAGTAATACTAACTGAATTAGTTGCACAACCACGTGAAGAAAAACCAGAAACTATTTTACTTACTTACATTAATAAAATGGAAGAGATTATTCGCGAACAACCCGAATATTGGTTATGGTCTCACCGCCGTTGGAAACATAAACGCCCGGCTAACATTGCCCTGATCGACCGACACACTAAAACCTGCTAATGAAGCAAACCTATTATAAAATAAACACCACAGGTGAGGAATGATTCTTTACGAATTGCAAATAATCGACTATGCGAATTCCAAATCCTATAGAGAATACTGAAAAGCACCATTACCAATTCGTAAATTGTAATCATGATCTTATAAAATTAAACTTGTGAAAAAAACACTCAACAAAATCCTGATCGCCTTATTGGTCGCCTTGTCGTTTTTGCCCTTTTCGGTTCTATTCGGCATATCCGATTTTATTTACTTCCTGCTTTTTCATGTAACAGGATACCGTAAAAAAGTTGTTTACTCCAACCTTCGAAATGCGTTTCCGGAGAAAAGTGAAAAAGAAATCGATGACATAGCCCGCAAGTTCTACCGCCACTTATCTGATTTAGGGGTAGAAGCCATTAAATTGCAAAGTATTTCGGAGAAAGAACTTGACAAGCGCATAACAGTAAGCGGAATTGAAAAAACAGAAGAATATTTCAGGCAACAGAAAAGTATTATTTTACTGGGAATGCACTTCAACAACTGGGAATGGAGCGCCAGCCTCCAACGTCTATCCAAGCACCAATTGATTATGGTATACAACCCGGTGCGGAACAACAAGGAGATGGAACGTTATATTCTCAACATGCGTGAACGCTTTGGTGCCATTTCCGTTCCTGTACACAAATCGGCCCGAACAGCGATGCAGTTTGATCAAACCGAGCGACCAGGATGCATTTGGCTGGGTGCTGACCAAACACCTGCTCCAACGACTAAATTCTGGACTCAATTTCTGAACCAGGAAACACCTTTTTTTAGTGGCCCCGAAAAAATTGCGAGCAAAACCAACCAGCCGGTATTTCTTCATTATGTCCGCAAGCTGAGCCGTGGAAAGTATGAAGTCAATTTCATCGAACTATTTCCCGAACCGGCTAAGGAAAAACCAGATGATATTTTGTTGACCTACATTGACCGAATGGAAGAAATAATACAGGAAACACCTGAATTTTGGCTGTGGTCGCACCGCCGCTGGAAACACAAGCGCCCCGAAGGAATTGAAATGATTAAACGCTTGCCTAACAATTAAAGATGAGAAAACTGAGTAATTATACTGGCTTTACACTGCTAACCCTTTCGTCACTCCTACCCTTTTGGGTACTCTATGCCATCTCCGATATCTTTTACTTTCTGGTGTTTTACATCATTAAATACCGGAAGATGGTAGTTTTTGAGAATCTGACCAATTCATTCCCCGAAAAATCGGACGAAGAAATAGATCTCTTAGCCCGGAAGTATTTCAATCACTTAGGCGATATGCTGATCGAATCATTCAAGCTAAAAACCGTGTCAGCTAAAACACTCAAAAAGCGGCTGGTGGTAACTAATCCGGAGTTGGTAAACCGCTACTTCGAAGAAGGGAAAAGTGTACTGGTACTAACCATGCATTACAACAACTGGGAATGGAACGCCATTCTTCCAAATTACCTGAGGCACAAATGCCTGATGGTTTACAACCCGGCGCGAAATCCCACCTGGGACTCCTTTATAAACCGGATGCGTCAACGATTTGGAGTCGAACTGGTATCAACAAAGAAAATTCTACGCACCCTGCTAAGCTACGAAAAGCAACACGTTCAAAGCCTTACCTGGCTCTGTGCCGACCAGTGCCCTCAAGCCAACACCCGATTTTGGACCCGTTTTCTGAATCAGGATGCCGGCTTTTTCCCTGGCCCCGAAGTGCTGGCCCATCACACCAACAGTCCGGTACTTTTTCAGCATATGGAAAAAACAAAACGCGGCTACTACCAAAGCCATTTCGAAGTACTGGCTGAAAATCCAGCCTCACTCCAGCCAGATGAATTACTGCACCGCTATGTTCAAAAGCTTGAAGAGGTCATACAGGCACGCCCTGAATTTTACTTGTGGTCGCACAGGCGGTGGAAACATCAACGCCCGGCCATATCGAAACAATAGAACAGCCCGAATAACGTTTTGAAATAAAAACGACCAACACATGAAACAATGGCTAATCTTCTGCCTGCTAGTCCTGCAATGCTTCACATCCTCGGCGCAGGATTCCTTCGAGTCTAGCTTACAACAAGCCTATTCCCTAAGTAAAAAAGCTACCTTGGCAGCTGAAAAAACAGAAGAACACCTCCGTTTCGTGCGAGGCGCTTTTGATGCGAATGAAATCAACCGGCACTTGCTGGCAGCACGCGAAGATTTAGACAGCCTCATTACTTTCAGCAGACAAGCAGCTTACAAAAGTTCGGATGCCGCATATTTTGCCCAAACAAAGAACGCCGCCAGTTTACAACAAGCCGCCAACGAAACCAAAAAGCGACTCCAAAAGAGTACCCGAACGCTGGAAAATGTCCTTCAGAAAATTGACGAATTCATTATCCATGGAACTTACAACCGGGATACTTATCTCACTCAACTCATGCAAAACTTTGACTTGGGCCAATCACAAGTTCACACCGCCAGCCAAAACCTAAAAAAAGCTCTACCCCAGCTTTCCAACTCAGAATTAGTACCAGATTCCACTTTGCAAAAGCAGTAAACTAACGCTACTTTTCTGGGTAACCCCACTCACTGCCAGAAACCACAGAGCGAACAAGCACGGCATCCCTAAATTGCCAAAGGCACTTTCAAACTTAATTGAGCGCTCAAGTCAAAAACAGTTGCTACTTTTGTTACAAACTCTTTTGAAAACAACCTATGAAGAACTTTTTCGTCAAATCACATGGATTAGGTAACGACTACCTAGTGATGAACAGCCACGATATTGACTTTGAAATGAATATCAAAAACATCCGAACCATTTGCGACGTGCACTATGGAATTGGATCAGATGGCATCTTACTGCTGGTTGACAGCGACCGGGCTGACTTTGGCCTGCGCATCCTGAATCCGGATGGATCGGAAGCCGAGAAAAGTGGCAATGGCCTGCGTATTTTTTCGAAGTATTTGTTTGACTATGGCTATACAAAAAGCAAAACCTTCAGCATTGACACGCTAGGCGGCCTTGTTTATGCCGAAGTGATCGAAACAAAGAATGAGAAAGCCACCATGATCCAGGTTGATATGGGGAAAGCCATTTTTGAATCGGCGAAAATCCCCGTAAAAAGTGAGCTCGAGGAATGCCTGGATGAAGAACTGCAACTGAAAGACCGCAGCTACCTTATCAACTGCGTATCGGTTGGAAACCCCCACTGCGTGATCCTTCAGGATGAATTGTCAGAAGACGAAATCCGGAAATATGGATCAGAAATTGAAAATCATCCCAAATTTCCCAACCGCATCAACCTGCAATTTGCCAAAGTAGTATCGCCCGATGAAGTGGAAATACTAATTTGGGAGCGCGGCGCCGGCTATACCTTAGCGTCTGGAAGCTCATCAAGTGCGGTGGCGGCAGTGATGGTCAAAAAAGGCCTTACCAACCGTAAGCTCACACTCAAAATGCCGGGCGGAAAACTAAAGCTGGAGATTGCTGAAGACTGGCAAATCCGAATGACCGGCGAGGTGCGGGAAATTGCTTCGGGCTACCTGAGTGCGGAACTATTGGAAGATCTAAACTAAATCGGAGAAAAGAGCAACATGTCAAGTCTGCGTTAACAGCGCTCGCCTTAAACAGATTTATTCTAAATAATATTGACAATTTCCTATCTTTGTAATTGCTAAAAACTACAAATTTATGCTGGAGAAAAGATTACCGTTTGACAAAGAACAAATAGAAAAGATTATCGAGAAACACCCAACCCCTTTTCATATCTACGATGAGAAAGGGATGCTGGATTATGCGCAAAAATTCAATGAAGCCTTTTCGTGGAACGAAGGTTTTAAGGAATACTACGCCATCAAAGCAGCGCCAAACCCCTTCCTAATGAAATTACTTCACAAGCAAGGCTTTGGAATTGACTGCAGCTCCATGGCCGAATTACTATTGGCAGAGAAAGTTGGCATGCGGGGTGAAGAAATCATGTTTACCTCTAACGATACACCGGCTTACGAATATCAAAAAGCAATCGAGCTTGGAGCCGTCATCAACCTGGACGATATCAAACACATCGACTACCTGGAAAAACATGTCAGAATACCTGAGCTGGTAAGCTTTCGCTACAACCCGGGTGCCTTAAAGGGTGGCAATATCATTATCGGAAACCCCGAAGATTCGAAATACGGATTCACCCGCGAACAATTGTTCGAAGGCTATAAAAAGCTAAAAGACAAAGGTGTTAAGCGATTTGGCATTCATACCATGGTTGCCTCCAATGAGCTGGATGCTGATTATTTCATTGAAACAGCCGAAATTATTTTTGATGTTATTGCCGACATTGCCAAAGAGCTGGATATTCGTTTTGAATTTGCCAACCTGGGTGGTGGAATTGGTATTCCCTATAAAAGCGAACACAAACCCGTCAACTTAAATCGGGTAAGCGATGGCATCAAGGAACTATACGAAAAAATTATTGTTGCCAATGGACTGGATCCATTAAAAGTTTATTTTGAATCGGGACGCGCCATTACTGGTCCATTTGGATTTTTGGTTTCCAAAGTCCTGCACATCAAAGAAACCTATAAGAAATATGCCGGATTGGATTCGTGCATGGCTCACCTGATGCGTCCGGCCTTGTATGGCGCTTATCATCACATTACCGTTATGGGTAAAGAAACAGCTCCACACAACATTTTGTATGATGTGACCGGATCGCTTTGCGAAAACAATGACAAATTTGCCATTAACCGTTTGCTGCCGGAAATTAATCCCGATGACACGGTGGTCATTCACGATACCGGTGCTCACGGACATTCCATGGGCTTCAACTACAACGGAAAGCTGCGTTCGGCTGAATTGCTGCTTCGCGAAAACGGTGAAGTTGTTGAAATCAGACGTGCTGAAACAATGGATGATTTGTTTGCCACCCTCGATTTTGATGCGGCTCAACAATTTGAATAGAGTTCTGCTTAACGATACAAAAAAAGGTCATTTCGAAAACGAAATGACCTTTTTTATGCGGCTCAACGGGCTTAAACTAGCTAATCATATCAAACCCGCAATAAGGAATCAATACATCCGGAACTTTAATGCCGTCAGCAGTCTGGTAATTTTCAAGCAAGGCAGCTACAATACGAGGTAAAGCAAGAGCACTACCATTTAAGGTATGTGCAACTTGTGGTTTCTTTTGTCCTTCCTCGCGGAAACGCAGTTTTAAACGATTGGCCTGGAACGATTCGAAATTGGAAACCGAACTTACTTCAAGCCATTTCTCCTGAGCGGCCGAGTAAACTTCAAAGTCGAAAGTCAACGCCGACGTAAAACTCATATCGCCACCACACAAACGAAGAATGCGGTATGGTAATCCTAGTTTTTTCACCAAGCTCTCAACATGCGCCACCATTTCATTTAAAATGGCATAGCTTTGATCAGGATGAGCCACCTGCACCACTTCAACTTTATCAAACTGGTGTAAACGGTTCAACCCACGAACATCTTTTCCGTATGAACCGGCTTCGCGACGGAAGCAGGCACTGTAGGCTGTATTTTTGACCGGCAACTGCCTGGCATCCAGAATGACATCGCGGTATAAATTAGTCACCGGAACTTCAGCAGTTGGAATCAGATACAAGTTATCTTCAGTAATATGGTACATCTGCCCTTCTTTATCAGGCAACTGCCCGGTACCGAAGCCACTGTCTTCATTGACCACCAGCGGTGGCTGAATTTCCAAATAGCCAGCTTTCTGTGCTTCATCTAAAAAGAAATTGATCAAGGCCCGTTGAAAACGCGAACCTTTTCCTTTATACACAGGAAAACCTGCGCCAGTCAATTTCACTCCCAATTCAAAATCAATCAAGTCGTATTTTTCAGCCAATTCCCAGTGTGGCAATTTATCTACACCTAAATCCGGATGCTCGCCTCCGGTTTTCACCACCTCATTATCTTCCGGTGTTTTTCCGGCAGGAACCTGATCAGCCGGCAAGTTAGGCAGCTGCACCTGCAAGGCAAAAACCTGCTCATCAATTTTGGCAAAGTCATCATCCAGTTGTTTGATGTTTTCCTTCAGTTCCGACGTGCGGGCTTTGGCCTGGTTGGCTTCTTCCTGTTTGCCTTCGCGGAATAATTGGCCGATTTCTTTCGACAGTTTATTCATTTCCGACTTGAACTGATCGGCTTTAACCTGAATTTCATTCTTGGTTTTATATAAATCACTAATCTGACCAACGATAGACGAAGCGTCAAAATTTTTCTTTTTAAGCTTTTCAACAACCAATTCCGGGTTTTCCTGGATAAAACGTAAATTGAGCATTTCTGAAGTGGTTTTAATTTTGTCGGGCAAAGTTATAAAATAATGACTAGCTGCATACTTCCAAAATCAGGCTTTTTTAGCATCATTCATTGATTTCCCGACCATTCAATGATTTCATACAGGCCCAAATGCCGAACAATTTCTGAACAGACACCTACTTGCAACAGCTCTAAAACAAAAAATCTCCTGCCTTAGTCAAGACAGGAGATTCTCCTAAACATATCTTAAAATCGTTTAGTTTTCTGCTGCCACAACGGGTTCAACAGAGATATACGATTTGTTGTCTCTTTTCTTTCTGAAAACAACAGTTCCATCAATTAATGCGAATAATGTATGATCTTTTCCCATACCGACATTATTCCCAGGATGATGAGAAGTTCCGCGCTGGCGAACGATAATGTTTCCAGCTTTGCAAACCTGACCGCCGTAAATTTTCACACCAAGTCGTTTACTTTCCGATTCGCGTCCGTTTTTCGAACTACCGACACCTTTCTTATGAGCCATGGTCTAATGTTTTTAGGGTTATCCAATAATTTCTTCAATCTGAATCTGAGTCAAATACTGACGGTGACCGTTTTTCTTTTTGTAACCTTTTCTTCTCTTCTTTTTGAAGACGATTACTTTGTCACCCTTCATGTGTTCCAGTACTTTGGCACTCACTTTTGCTCCGTCAACTTTTGGTGTTCCAACTTTTACGTCTCCATCATTGTCAACCAAAAGAACGTTACTAAACTCAACATTTGCACCTTCTTCTTCCTGAAGACGGTGGACAAAAATCTTTTTGTCTTTTTCTACTTTGAACTGCTGTCCAGCAATCTCTACAATAGCGTACATGTTCTGTCTTTTATAATTACCTCCGGCAGGCGGGAACAACAATTCCTTCCACTTTTTAGAGCCTACTCGAAAACTTCGGATTGCAAAAGTAGATATTTTTTATTGACAAGCAAAGATTCCAGGATCTTTTTTCCTGAGTCTAATTGAATTACGGTACGCATTGCATCATCAATCAGTTGACTGTTTAAGAAACAGTCGCAGAATTTAATAAAACACTAAAACAATTGTTATATTTGCTAGCAAACATTGCTGATGTTCTACACTTATGCAGAAAAAAAAACTAAACATCCTTGGACTCTCAGTTAGTCAAACCCAATCAGGTGCCTATGCCTTGGTTTTAGCAGAAGAAAATGGAGACCGCCGAATCCCGATCATAATCGGACCGGTTGAAGCGCAAGCCATTGCCATCCAACTGGAAGGCTTACGACCTCCGCGACCACTCACCCATGATCTGTTCAAAAACCTGGCCTTTGCCTTCGATATTAACGTTTCAGAAGTGATTATCTATAAGTTGGAAGAAGGAATTTTTTATTCAGAACTGGTATGTGTCATGGGTGAAGAAGAAATTCGGATTGACTCACGAACTTCCGATGCTGTTGCCCTCGCCCTTCGCTTCAAATGTCCTATTTATACCAACGAAGATATTCTGAACAAAGCGGGAATTGTGATGGATAACGAAGAAGATAGTCCGGTTGAATTTGAAGGTGATCCGGCTGGCTCAAAAAGTGAGTTTGAGAGTTACACCGAAAATGATTTGAACGAAATGCTCAACGAAGCAGTCAGCAATGAAGACTATGAACGGGCATCCAAAATAAGAGATGAACTGAATCGTCGGAAGAAATGACTAGACTGCTAATCCTACTTCTGGCAACATGTTGCTTGACGCTCGCCTTGCCACAAACTTCCTACTCGAGCAGCCCAACAAGCAGCGACAATGTAACGCTAGTTCAAACGCAGTCTTCAGGAACATCTAACGTACTGCCCTCTCATTCGAATAACCGGGACTTTAGATTCAGCACCATACTTCGAGGACTTGTGGGTATGCTGGTTCTGGTTGGACTTGGCACACTGCTATCCAAAGATCGGAAAAATATTCCATGGAAAACAGTAGGTGTTGGCCTGGTTTTTCAGACAATCCTTGCACTGGGCGTTCTTTATGTTCCTTTTATCCGCGCTGGATTTGACTTTTTCGGACAAATTTTCGTCAAAGTACTCGACTTCACCAAAGTAGGGAGTGAGTTCTTGTTTGGCAGCCTGGTTGACTTCAGCCAATTTGGAATGATCTTCGCTTTTCAGATTTTGCCTACCATCATTTTCTTTTCAGCTTTAACCAGCCTACTGTTTTACTGGGGAATCATTCAGCGTGTCGTGTGGGCTCTGGCATGGGTCTTTACCAAGCTAATGAAACTATCAGGAGCTGAAGCACTTTCGGTGGCCGGCAATATTTTTCTGGGACAAACTGAATCGCCACTGATGATTAAGGCCTACCTCTCGAAAATGAACAATTCGGAGATTATGCTGGTGATGACCGGTGGAATGGCCACTCTGGCCGGAGCTGTACTGGCAGCTTACATTGGCATGCTTGGTGGCAACGACCCTGTGCTACGACTCGAGTTTGCCAAACACTTGCTAACAGCTTCCGTTATGGCAGCTCCTGGAGCTGTTATCTTCTCCAAAATCATGGTTCCCAACCCCGATAAAGTCAATAAGGATGTTGAAGTGAGTAAGGATCGCATCGGGAGCAATATTCTGGATGCCATCACTAACGGAACTTCCGAAGGATTGAAACTGGCGGTTAATGTTGGAGCCATGCTTTTAGCTTTTTTGGCATTGATTGCGATGTTCAACTTTATTTTTGGAAAAGTAGGCGACTGGACAGGCCTCAACGAAATGATTGCACAGGGAACTAATGGCCAATTTACAGAACTGTCGCTCCAGTTTTTACTGGGCTACTTGTTTGCCCCTATTATGTGGTTGATCGGGATCAACACACAAGACATCATTCTGGTTGGTCGATTGTTGGGTGAAAAGCTCATTCTAACCGAATTTATTGGCTACATCAGCCTGTCGGAACTCAAAACTGCAGGAGCCTTTATAGAACACAAATCGGTTATTATGGCGACCTACATCTTATGTGGTTTTGCGAACTTCGCATCCATTGGCATTCAAATTGGGGGGATTGGCGCTCTGGCTCCAAGTAAGCGCATCACTTTATCAAAATATGGCGTTCCCGCCTTAATTGCCGGCACACTCGCCTCACTAATGTCGGCCACTATTATTGGGATGATCTTGGGCTAATATAGATACAAAAGCCCCCCTACTGTCATAATTAGAACAGGCAAGGCACACCGTGACCCTCCGTCAGAATCGAACACTTCCGAACAAAAACTTCGGTTATAAACCGCGAACCGACGGCTCGTAAATGTTACAAAGCGTTCCATGTTGTTGAATAGCTAACAATAAAACGGTTGTTGACGTATGATCAGTTATATAAATCATTCAAAAACTTTCCGTTATGAAACACATCAACGTAATTTTCGGATTTTTCTTGTTGATCTTTCTATTTTCCGGTTGCAATACCAAACCTGTTGTGGGTCTATTGATGGACACCATAGAACGCGAAAGATGGGCAAAAGACAGAGACCTGTTTGTTGAAAAAGTGAATGAACTGGGAGGCTCTGTAGTCGTAAAAGTTGCCGATTCTGATCCATCGGTTCAGTTTCAGCAAGCGCTTGATTTAATCAATGAAGGGATTGATGTTCTTGTAATTATTCCGGTAGATAAAACCGTGGCTGCAGGAATTGTGAAAACAGCTAAAAAGACACGTATCCCCGTATTGGCCTATGACCGGCTCATTTGGGATTGTGACCTGGACTTCTATATTTCTACGGACAACATCCAAATCGGAGAAAAGCAGGCTGAGTTTCTTACCAAATCCAAACCCGAAGGCAACTATGCCTTAATTGGTGGCCCGACCACAGACAACAATTCGGTACAGCTCTACCTGGGATGGATGAACGTACTTCAGCCTCTTGTCGACAAAGGAGATATTACCATCATTTCCAACACGTTTGTCGATGCTTGGCAACCTGAGGAAGGCTATAAGGTAACCAAAGAACTGCTTGAAAAAGGGGAAACCATTGACGCGATCATAGCAGGAAACGACGCCTTGGCCAGTGGCGCTATTCAAGCCTTGCATGAACATGAAATGGATGGAGAGGTACTGATTGCAGGGCAAGATGCGGACATCAATGCCATTCGAAACATTGTCTTTGGCAACCAAACCATTACGGTTTACAAACCACTGGAATCGATGGCTTTCAATGCTGCTATAGCCGCAGTAAAAATGGCCAAAGGTAAAGACCCGACTGACAACATGAGTTTCACGGTTAACAATGGCCATCGCCTGGTACCAGCCATTCTTCTGGAAGGACAAATTGTGAACAAACAAAACATACGAATGACCGTCATTTCTGAAGGTTTTGTAGCCGAACAGGAAGTATTTGAATGATACCAAACCGGTCATTTTGCGAAAGAGCGCGGGCATTATGCTTGCGCTCTTTTTATGACCGTCGCCCAAATTGTTTATAAAATTACCTTTCCCCATTCAAGCAAAAAGCGTACCTTTCCGCATTCAAAAAAATAGACAGAAACAAACATCGCTGAAAGATAAATCATGAGGCAATATCTTGACCTACTGAATCATGTCACAAACAATGGCACTAAAAAAGATGATCGCACAGGAACCGGAACCACCAGTGTTTTTGGCTACCAAATGCGGTTCAATCTCGAAGAAGGCTTTCCGGTATTAACCACTAAAAAACTCCACCTAAAATCTATTATCCACGAATTGTTGTGGTTCCTAGATGGTGACACCAATAACAATACCTTGAATGAAAAAGGCGTTCGAATTTGGAATGAATGGGCCAACGAGGATGGCGATTTAGGTCATATCTACGGATACCAGTGGCGGTCGTGGCCAACCCCCGATGGCAAACACATTGACCAGATTTCGGAAGTGGTCAATGCCATTAAAACTAACCCCAACTCGCGCCGCCTCATCGTAAGCGCCTGGAATGTGGGCGAACTGGATCAAATGAATCTGCCTCCCTGCCATTTACTGTTCCAGTTTTATGTAGCCGACGGCAAACTTAGCTGCCAGCTTTATCAGCGGAGTTGTGATGTTTTCCTGGGGGTACCGTTCAACATTGCCTCCTATGCCCTGCTGACGATGATGATGGCTCAGGTGACTGGACTTCAACCCGGCGAATTTGTATGGACCGGTGGCGATGTGCACATTTACCAAAACCACCTGGAGCAGGTAAAACTTCAGTTGACAAGGGAGCCCAAGAAACTGCCGCAAATGAAGATCAACCCGAAAGTAAAGTCCATTTTTGATTTCAAATACGAAGATTTTGAATTAGTTAATTACGAGGCTCATCCCCATATTCCGGGAAAAGTTTCAGTATAAAGCAGCATTGCAGCTCAGCGTATCAGCAAAATTTAAACTCGTAGAAACCAGAACCCAAAAGCTTTCTTATGATTCACGAAAATATCTCCATCATTGTAGCCATTGCTCAAAATTTCGCCATTGGTAAAAACAACGATTTACTGTTTCATTTACCCAACGACTTAAAACATTTCAAAGACATCACTTCCGGGCATACCATTATCATGGGTCGAAACACCTTGCTGTCGCTACCCAAATGGCCATTGCCCAACCGTCGCCACATTGTAATCAGCGACCAGCCGGATGACTGTTTTGAAGGCTGCGAAATGGTTGCTTCCATCGATGAAGCGATTGAAAAAGTGAAAGATGAAAAAGAGGCATTCGTAATTGGAGGCGGCATGATTTACCGGCAGTTCTATCCTCTGTCCGGAAAACTTTACCTAACGGTGGTCCATCAGGATTTTGATGCTGATGTTTACTTCCCCAAAGTTGACTACACGGATTGGGAACAAATCAGCCAGGAAGATTTTCATGATGAAAAGAACAATTTTGATTATTCCTACATCAACCTGAAACGCAAATAAATTAAAGTAGATACCATAAAAAAAGTCCGGCTTAAGCCGGACTTTTTTACTATAGTTAATAGAGCAACTTTCCTAAGTTATCGAATCGTTTTTGGTAGTCTGAAATTGCGTGTCGCATCACCTCACAAGCTTCTTCCGCATCGTAGGTGTGGGTTATTTCCGTTTCATTATCTTTTCCTGGCATGTCCTTGTAGGTCAAAAAATAGTGTTTCAAGCGTTCGACCACCACTGCTGGCAAGTCGGAAACATTTTTATAACCTTCATACACAACATCGTTATTCAATACAGCAATAATTTTGTCATCGGCCTCATTGCCGTCAATCATCCGAAATCCACCAATAGGGCGTGCATCCACCAAAATATCCCCGTGTGTAATATCCTTTTCCGTCAACACACACACGTCAATGGGATCGCCATCACCACGGATTCCTTTTCTCCCTGTTTTTTCCATACAAAATTCACCTACCTCATCGCCGCAGAACGTTTGAGGAATAAACCCATACAAAGCAGGAACCACATTCGAATATTTCTGTGGACGATCGAGACGCAAATAACCACTGTCTTTGTCAATTTCGTACTTTACCGTATCCGTTGGAACGACTTCAATAAAGGCAGTGACTTTTTCTGGTGCATCTTTTCCGATGTAAATACCATGCCAGGGATGTGACTTATAACGAAGCCCCATCAGTCTCCCAATGGGATCAGACAACTTGTCTACCATATTTAATTTTCTTTATTCGTTTAGATTGTAAAACCTGATTAAAACAAAAATGTTTTAAAGATCCCGCAATTTAGTCAAAATAAAAAAGCCTGCCAGTCATCACAAAACAAACAAGCAGGCTTTTCAATGCATTTAATCAATTTTCATGCCTTTAGCTCATTTGAAGCAGCTTTTCGGCCAATTCGATCTACAGCAACCACCTGAAATTCATCTCCCTTCTGTGGATTCGAATCCTGATAAACCATCTTTTCCTTTGTGAGCAGAAGCCGATGTGGCAAGTCAGTCACTTTTTGCCCATTTCTCAACACTTCGTAATGACTAAGCGGCTCATCGCCGGCAAATGCCATCCGCCACGACAGCTCGACTGCTGTATCTTTCCATGCCAAATCGACATCATTGGGAGCACTCAACGGATGTTTTTCAATCTGAAAATAATTAGTTTTTCCATCTTTTGCCTTCAAGCCCAGCTCTTCATATTTCCGACGTTCAGCTTCAGCCAACTCATTCGGGCCTATCTGCGCCGCATAATAGTTCTGTATCAATTGGCATTGCATCGGATCGTCGTGAATCTGACCGATGCCAATAATGGCCGTATGCACGCCTGGCGTAGTCAAAGCATATTCAACCAATGGCCGGCTGGGAATAGCCTTGGTTCCCACCCTGCGAACCACATCTGCCGGGACATTCGACCATTTAGCTTCTTTATCGTACATCGCTCCGTCAGCAAAAACTTTCATCGCAATAATGCCCATATTTTTTGCCTGGGCCAAGGGAATGGCGTTGTATTGCATATTAAACATACGTCGGTCGTTCACATTAATGGCAATCAGCATAGCATCCAACAGATTAAAATGGTCACGCTGAATCATCTCCATCATCACCGGAGCACTATAATGACCTGAAAACCCAATATGTTTCACCAACTTTTCGTGCTTCGGATTCAGTCCGGTCAGGTTCGTTCCGTCGCGATAATCACGCAAAGCGACAAAAGCTCCAAAATCCCCCTTAGGATCCAAGGGTGTTTCCAACCCTTTGAAAAGCACATCCACCTCCTCCATGAAATTGAGATTATGCGCTAAAACCATATCCACATATGCCCCTTCGGGATAACTGCCTTTACCATCGCCAAACAACTGAGAGAGTGAACGTTTCAAATCGCCAACAGCACCCATCCCATGATCACCATTCGTCCAATTTCGGAGAGTCTTGGTATCTGCAGGAAACGTGTTGTTCCCCCATCGAATGTGCGTCTTTGTTGTCAGAAATATGGATTTCCGTCGGCTCTCATCGTAATTGGCTTCTCCGGGAATCAAATGCAATTGGCGAAAAGCTTTCCCAAAATTGGCTTGACTAGGCCCATAAAGGTTGGAGGTATCATAATAATTGACTCCCATCCGAAAAGCTTTCAAGATGATAGGCACCGGATCAACATCATCTGGAGTCCATTGCAACGAAGCCTGACCACCTAACCCAAGCGTGGTCACGTCGAAATCGATCTTGCCAAATTTACGTTTCATTGGAGCAGGAAGTTTATCCAAAGCAAAGTTGTCAAGAGGGAGAAAAGTTGCGCCGGCCGTAGTCGCTGCCGACAAGCGAATAAAATTCCGTCGATTGAGTTTGTAAGGTTCGTCCTGTTTCATGTTATGCTTGTTTTACCGTTAAATATACTCCGAAAAATCAACAATCGCGAATGGCCTGAAGAGTTACCCGGGGGGTCATAGTTTCACTAAAAGCGACAAAGACAGGAATTGAAGAATCTATTTTTCACATTTTACTTAAGCATCTCATTAATTACAGATTCAGCTCCATTTAAAGATGCGTGCCTTTAGTCCGGACTCCTTTGGATTCATGCTTCTGATGATTTCAATCACGAGACTACGCGCCGGGCCGCAGCCAACATAAACACTTACAATCAACCAAATACGACACCCTCCCTCATTTGGAATAGCAACAAATATTTTTTAGTTTCGCCCCCATGAAGTATTTGTTGACCCTGATTTTTAGTTTATTTCTCGCTCATTCCTGGGCTTTTTTACCCGACCCCATCCCGCAATTTTTCTCTGATTCCGCGAACATCCGCCGTGCTGAACTGTATGCCGAATCGTATGTACACAAAAAGCTGGATGCGACTTACCAGGAGCAAGCGCAAATTGCCATGAGCCATTATCCTGAATTGAAAGGAGTAGCCATCGAATTTGTGCGGAAAGACATTAAAACAACCATGGCCTCCCGACCTTCGATTGATTTCATTTTCCGCAAAAAAGAGAATAGACAATACAAAATCTACATCGACACCCAAGTAAAAAAAGAACAAGGTCTCCTGCTGAGCGATGTGCCCTACAACGCTCAAATTGGAGTTATCGGGCACGAGTTGGCACATATTGCTGACTATGAGAACAAAACGACCATGGGCGTCGTACTCACCGGACTAGGCTACTTGTTTCACCCCTTCCGCAGAAAGCTGGAGCATAAAGTAGATGAAATAACCATTGCCCACGGACTGGGACATCAGGTGAAAGAATTTTCTGCCTATGTGTTGAACGAATCAAACGTTTCGGAGAAATACAAAAAATACAAACGGAAGATTTACTACAAACCGCAACAGCTTTCAACACTCATGTCCGGTTATTCGATTTATTGAAAAGTATTTATCACCCAATTTAGCGTACATCAAGATCCCCAATTCTCCCGATCCAAACTTCGGTACTGGATAGCTTCAGAAATGTGCAGAGATTCGACCTGATCGGAAGCTTCCAGGTCGGCAATGGTGCGTGCCACACGCAAAATACGATCGTAAGCACGGGCCGACAAGCCCAATTTCTCCATCGCATTTTTCAGCAAAACGTTGCTGGCCTCATCCAACTCTACATAGTCGCGAATTTGGCGCGACGACATTTGGGCATTGCAAAACACCCCCTCCACCTTACTGTAGCGATTGGACTGAATCTCCCGGGCATGAATCACCCGTTCACGAATAGCTTGGCTATCTTCCGTCTCGTCCAACTCCGACAATTTCTTAAACGGAACCGGCACCACTTCCAAATGAATATCAATACGATCAAGCAACGGGCCTGATATTTTATTCAAATACTTGGGAACCATTCCCGGAGCACAAACACACTCCTTGGTGGGATGATTGTAATATCCACAGGGACACGGATTCATAGAGGCGACCAACATCAAGCTGGCCGGATATTCCACCGAAAACTTAGCACGCGAAATAGTAATCTTTCGATCTTCCAGCGGTTGTCGCATGACTTCAAGCACTGTACGCTTAAATTCAGGCAATTCATCCAAAAAAAGCACCCCATTGTGTGCCAAGCTTATTTCGCCGGGTTGGGGATAAGTGCCCCCGCCGACCAAGGCAACATCGGAAATTGTATGATGCGGACTACGAAATGGGCGTTCGGTCATCAGCGAAGTGTCTCGGTCTATCTTCCCCACGACCGAATGGATCTTCGTGGTTTCCAAAGCCTCATGCAAGGAAAAAGGCGGCAAGATGGTTGGAATGCGTTTAGCCAGCATGGTTTTCCCTGCTCCCGGTGGCCCAATCATGATGACATTATGTCCGCCAGCAGCAGATATCTCCAGCGCCCGTTTTACATTTTCCTGTCCCTTTACATCTGAAAAATTCAGATCGGTATGATTCAGTTTCTTGTAAAATTCATCACGGGTATTGACGATGGTTTGTTCCAGCTCCACCCGGTCGTTGAAGAAATCAACCACTTGCGAGAGGTTCTCCACGCCATAAACCTTTAATTGATCGACCACCGCTGCCTCGCGTGCATTTTCACGAGGTAGAATAAATCCATCAAAGCCTTCTTCGCGCGCTTTAATCGCTATGGGCAAAGCCCCCCGAATAGGTTGCAGCGTTCCATCCAACGAAAGCTCACCCATCAGCAAGTAGTGCTCCAGTTTTTCGGGGGCCAGCTGTTCCGAAGCGGCCAAAACAGCGATGGCCAGCGGCAGATCATAAGCCGAACCTTCCTTGCGAATATCAGCCGGAGCCATGTTGATGACAATCTTCTTTCGCGGCCACTTAAAGTCATTCAGCCGTAAAGCTGACTCAATACGTTGCTGACTTTCTTTAACCGCACTATCAGGTAAACCAACCAGAAAAAACTTGATTCCCTGCGAAACATCGGTCTCAACAGTTATGGTGGTGGCATCAATTCCATGAACTGCAGCCGCAAAAGTTTTGATCATCATAGAAGTGGTTTTTAGAAAATCTCTATACAAAATATAAATTTACAAGGAGTAAGTATCAAATCCAAGTTTTCTTCCTATCTCTCAATTTACCTATCTTCGTAGCTTAATCAAGCTAACAAACGCATGTCACGGAAGCAAAAACTATATGAAATCATTTTCGAAGCCGACACGCCAAAAGGAAAACTCTTTGATGTCGCATTGCTTGTTGTCATCCTATTAAGCATCGCGCTGGTGATATTGGAAAGTGTTCCCTCTATCAATGCAAATTACCGTGAGCTATTACGCCTTTTGGAATGGTGCATCACCATTCTTTTTACAGCTGAATACATCCTGCGCATCCTGGTTGTTCAGCGGCCATCGAAATATATTTTCAGCTTTTACGGAATCATCGATTTTTTATCTGTCTTGCCTTCCTACCTTACTTTAATTTTTGTTGGCAGCCAGAGCTTGGTGGTCATCCGGGCTATCCGCCTGCTACGCATTTTCCGGATTCTAAAACTTAACCGCTACACCGTTGCCGGCAATAACCTGAAATTGGCCTTGCAGTCCAGCCGGGAAAAAATATTCGTATTCCTGTTTTTTGTGATCAATGTGATTCTTATTGTGGGCACCTTAATGTATTTGATTGAAGGCCCCGAAAATGGGTTCACCAGTATACCAACGAGCATTTACTGGACCATTGTTACAATGACCACTGTAGGTTATGGCGACATCTCCCCACAAACCCCGGTCGGTCAAATGCTGGCTAGTGTACTGATGATTGCGGGCTATGCCATTATTGCAGTTCCCACCGGGATTGTCACGGCAGAAATGGTCCGATCATCGACTAAGTCAAATACACAGGTATGCCCTCGCTGTCTGCACGATCAGCATGAAAACGATGCCGCTTTTTGTAAAAAATGTGGCAGACAGCTGAATTGAGCCACTAATATTTCAACTTTTTGATCTTAGGTCATTTCTTACTTTTTGCCTTCTGCTCTTCATCATCTGGCTTGATTTTTGTATTTTTGCAAGTCAATCAATAAATTAATATCATGATCGGGAGCTTTTTTCATTCACCCAAACATCGTCGTTTCAGCATGCCCTTTCGGTATTACAATCCCGAAAAAGAGGAAATGCAAGACCGTGAAGACCGGATTAAAAAAGAACTGGGGATTCATGAAAAAAAAGGAACTGACAGTGACTATCGTCCCAATATTCGCGGACAGTTTCGTCGGGCCATGAATCATTCATCCAAAACGGCTTCGGGAGAGCGACGTCGATCCAACACCCGCTTGCTTTTGTTGATTGTAATTATTTCGCTTGCTGCATACCTGTTATTCAAATTTTAAATTTCGTCTGTGCCAGATATTATCCAATTACTTCCCGATTCCGTTGCCAATCAAATTGCTGCAGGAGAAGTTATTCAACGACCTGCATCGGTAGTTAAAGAGTTAGTGGAGAATGCCATTGACGCCGGATCCACTCATATTCAAATCAATTTGAAAGATGCCGGACGTACACTCATCCAAATCAGTGATAACGGCTGTGGCATGTCGGATACCGATGCGCGCATGGCTTTTGAACGTCATGCGACCTCAAAAATAAAGGCTGCCAAAGATTTATTCGCCATCCGAACCATGGGTTTTCGTGGTGAAGCGCTGGCCTCCATTGCTGCCATTGCCGATGTGGAGCTACACACCAAGCAGCACGATCAGGAGCTCGGAACAATGATCCACATTAACGGATCGCAAGTATTGAAACAGGAAGCCACTAACTGCCCCAGCGGGACAAACTTTCTGGTCAAAAATCTTTTTTTCAATGTGCCGGCCCGTCGTAAGTTTTTAAAGTCGAATGCCGCCGAGCTAAAACACATCATCCACGAAATTCAGCGGGTAGCACTGGCCAATCCAGATATTGCCTTCTCCATGATAAACAACCAGCAACCGGTTTACGAGCTGGGACAAGACAATATTCGCAAACGAATTGTGGCTCTGTTTGGAAAGCACAGCATCCAAAAACTAATTCCGGTAAATACCGACACCAGCTTGGTGAAAATTACCGGATATATTGGTCAACCTAAGCATGCCCGAAAAACCTTTGGCGAGCAGTTCTTTTTTGTGAATAAGCGATTTATGCGTCATCCGTTTTTTCACAAGGCAGTGGTACAAGCGTATGAGAAAATACTACCACCCGATAGCATCCCCTCCTATTTTTTATTTTTTGAGGTGAAGCCCGAAAATATCGACATCAATATTCATCCGACCAAGACCGAGATTAAATTTGAAGATGAATCGGCCATTTGGCAGATGATTAAAGCCACTGTTCGTGAATCATTGGGAAAACACAATGTTGTGCCTTCCATTGACTTTGATCAGGCAGGCAGTTTTGACATTCCGGTAGCGCCCAAAAACGCCGATGAAGTTCGTCCTCCGGAAATCCAGGTCGATCCAACGTACAATCCCTTTGAAACTGACGTAGTATTTACCGGTACCAATCCTTTTACCCAGCAGCCAAAGAAAACCTCAAAAGCTCAATACTGGGAAAAACTGTATCAGGATTTTAATAAAAAAGAACACGAAGATCAACTACCGGAAGAACAAGAAGACCTGTTTCCAGAAGAGCTAGAGCAAAGCCCTAATGAAATTCAACACGAGGAATCATACTCTGGTAAAACTTTTTTTCAGTTTAAAGGCAAATACATTCTAACTCCTGTCAAATCCGGATTAATGGTCATTGACCAGAAACGAGCCCACGAACGGATTCTCTTTGAGAACTTCATGAGTGTGATTAACAGCAATCAGATTATCAGTCAAAAACAATTGTTCCCGCACACGTTTGACCTGAATGCGGCAGATGCACAATTACTTCATTCGGTTTTAGACGATTTGAGAGCCCTTGGGTTTGACATCAGTGGCTTTGGCAACAACAGCTTTATCATTAATGGTACGCCGGGAATGCTTGACAACTCGTCGCCGGAAGCCATTATCGAAAGCTTATTGGAGGACATCAAAAGTTCATCAACCAATTTGCAGGAAAAAGCGCGTGAAAAAATTGCCGCATCACTGGCACGAGCATCATCCATAACCTACGGCTATGTTATGAAGCAAGAGGAGATCAACCAACTGATTGACCAGCTATTTGCCTGCTCAACACCAAACTATTCCCCCACGGGAAAGCAAGTGTTAACAATTATGCCCATTGAACATTTTGAAAAACTTTTGAAGTGACAAATTGTCTATAGAATTGTTTACTTTGTATTGAAATCCATTTTTGGCCTGGCTCTTGTAGCCCGCATCTAAATTTTCAACTATGCAAAATTTCAGACCCTCTTTCAGCTCAATTCCACCGGTCGTCAAAAACCTGATTATAATTAATGTGCTGATGCTCGTGGCAACTTACATCATGAGCATGCAAAACATTGATTTAACGCGGATTCTTGGCCTTCATTATATTGCTTCACCCAAATTCGAACCTTACCAAATTGTCAGCCACATGTTTATGCATGGTGGCTTCACTCACCTTCTGTTCAACATGTTTGCTCTGTGGATGTTTGGACGCGTGCTGGAAAGTGTTTGGGGACCGAAGCGTTTTTTCATTTACTATTTCGCCACCGGATTAGGAGCTGCTGTATTGCACACTTTCGTCAACTTTATTGAATATCAATCGGTCATTTCAAAGATGTCGCCCGAACAAATTGACCTGGTCATGCAAAACGGCGCCGACATCTTAATGCAGGGAAAAAACTACACCGACCCCCTGAAGGGCAAACTCAACTTGCTACTTAATATTCCGACAGTAGGAGCGTCAGGTGCCGTATTTGGTGTACTGCTCGGCTTTGGAATGCTTTTCCCAAACACCCAATTGATGCTACTATTTCCGCCTATTCCCATCAAAGCAAAATACTTTGTTATCGGCTATGGGGTGATTGAGTTGTATCTGGGGCTGGCGCGTCCGGGAAGTAATGTTGCTCACTTTGCTCATTTGGGAGGGATGCTTTTTGGCTACCTACTAATTCGTTACTGGAACAAAAACAGTCGAAATTTCTATTAATTAAGCCATATGAGTATTATTGACGAAATAAAGGAATCTTTTAAAAAAGGCTCAATCCTCACCCGGTTGATCTATGTGAATCTGGGCGTTTTCCTCTTTATTCGCATTCTCAACGTGTTTTTCTTTTTGCTTGATCAGAATTTCTCCGTGTTGAACTGGCTGGCCTTGCCTGCAGACATCCATCAGCTGGCCTACAAACCCTGGACGCTGGTCACCTACATGTTTTTACACTTCGACTTTTTCCACATCCTCTTTAACATTCTATGGCTGTATTGGCTTGGCAAAATATTTCTGTTCTATTTTAATGAAAAACAGTTGCTTGGTATTTACCTGCTGGGCGGACTCGCCGGAGGAATCTTCTTTCTGGCTGCATACAACCTATTTCCCGCCTTTACCGAAGTGGTTGTTTTCTCGCAACTGCTAGGAGCCTCAGCCTCGGTTATAGCTATCGTTATTGCGGTAGCGATGTGGGCACCTAATCACACTATCAACCTGCTGTTCATTGGGCCAATCCGCATGAAATATATTGCCTTAGTATCTTTGGCCATGTATGTTATCGGCATTGCTTCGTCTAACTCAGGAGGGAACCTCGCGCACTTGGGCGGCGCTTTTATGGGGATGATCTTTGTCTTGCAGTACCGCAAAAATAAAGATCTGACAAAAGGACTTTCCGACCTGATTGCTAAAGGCGAAAAACTTTTTAAGCCTCGACCAAAGATTAAGGTCACCTACAAAAAATCGGCGACCGATGATTTGGAATACAACCGCCAGCGAAATCTAAAACAAAAAGAAATTAACCGGGTTTTGGAAAAGATCAGTAAATCGGGCTATGATTCCCTAACCAAGGAAGAAAAAGAACTGCTCTTCAAAATGGGGAAATAATCCCTTAGTTAGGGCATCTTGGTCTTGGCTCAAAGCCAATATCATTTTTCAATCACAAGTCATGGACAAACCATCCGTTCATATTCCCGACTTAAGCAGCGAATTTTCGTTTCGAACTTCGCGTAGCAGCGGTCCGGGAGGGCAGCATGTGAATAAAGTTGATTCGCGTGTCGAATTGCGTTTCAACATTTCTGCCTCGCAGCAGCTTAGTGATCGGCAAAAAGAAATACTTCAACAAAAACTAGCGAACAAACTTACTTCCGATGGCGATCTGATTGTAGTCAGCCAGAAAGAACGTTCGCAAATTCGGAATAAGGACATTACGATTGAAAAATTATATGCTCTCCTTGAAAAAGCATTGCGTCCCGTCAAGAAAAGGAGGCCAACCCGACCGACACGTAGCTCGGTAGAAAAGCGGATAACATCAAAAAAACAAATGGGAGAAAAGAAAAAGAGACGAGGTAAAATTGATCTGTAATACCCCAGCACATGAATTTCAAACAGCTAAAACATCAACTGGTCATGGTTCTCCTAATACTTAGTTCGAGCTTAAATGCGCAGCATATAAACCCACTGGAACTTCGAACCGGTGATCTGCTTTTTCGCGAGTCTGTTTCGGGCGGTTTATCGCAAGCCATTGATCAGGTTACTCAAAACCGCAAGGAAACGCACTTTTCGCATGTTGGCTTGGCCATCCTCGAAAACAATTCGATTGAAGTACTGCATGCCAGCCCTATGGGAGGCACCTGTCGGGTTTCACTGGCTCAATTTTCACATCCCGACGGCGATTCGGTCCAGGTTACTGTTTACAGATTGAAAAAAGAATTTCGGAAAACCATTCCGCAAGCGGAGGAAAAAGCAAAAGCCTTACTGGGGAAACCCTATAACTTTAGCTATGTCCTGTCAGACACCAGTCATTATTGCTCCGAATTTATTTACCTTGCTTTTGAGAATGATTCTCTTTTCGAACTAAACCCGATGACTTTTAAAGATCCAAAAACAGGAGCATTCAGCCCGACGTGGCAAAAGCATTACGAAAAGCTTCAGATGGAAATTCCGGAGGGTCTACCCGGCTGCAACCCCAATGGAATGGCAGCATCGGAAAAGCTGGAGCGTCTGGGATTCTTGGAATAGGCAAAATCCTCATTGGTGCATTACAAACCTTGTGCGCAAGGTTCATTCAGCGGTTCTCGTTTTCAATTTTCGGAATAGACAGGAAGCTCGACATAAAACGTTGTGCCTTTGTCCAGTTCAGTTTCAAACCAGATGCATCCACGTGCGTTTTCAATAATCTTCTTCACAATTGCCAGTCCCAGTCCCATGCCACTGCTCTTGGTTGTAAAGTTTGGCTGAAACATTTGCTGACGAATATCTTCCTGAATACCCGTTCCATTATCCTGTACGGCAATTTGGGCAAATCCGTCCTTCTCCGTCAACACGACCTGCACTTTTCCGCTACGACTGGGCGGAATGGATTGAATAGCATTTTTAATCAGATTGACCAAGGCCCGCGAAATTTGCTCATGATCCGCATTAACCAGCAATTCCTCCTGTCCGTTCAAATCGACCGATAATTCCATGTGCGTACTTGATTCAAACAGTTCAGCCACCCGGGTTAACTGATCAGCAATATTAAACACCTCGTTTCGTGCTTTAGGTATTTTAGCAAAATTGGAAAACTCAGTCGCAATCTCTGACAACGTATCAATTTGCTCAATTAATGCTCGGGTCACCCGATTAAAAAACTCGTCGAAATGATCCGCCTTTTCATTTTTAGCACGCTGCAGGTATTGAATATTGAGCTTCATGGGCGTCAGTGGATTTTTAATTTCGTGAGCCACCTGTTTTGCCATCTCTCGCCATGCCAACTCTCGCTCGGTGCGAGCTAGCAAATCAGCACTTTCCGCCAACTCCTCTACCTTCCGGTTATATTCTTTAATCAAGGCGCCAATTTCATCATCGCGCTGATAACTGATTTGCTCATTTTTCTTAACCAGCTGAATTCCTTTCAATCTCTCCCGAACGATACTTAAGGGCCTGGTTATCTGATTAGCCAATAGTACCGCAACAATAACACTCGCCAAAAATAAAAACACATATAAGTTGATGAAAGCCACGATAAAAGTGGAAATCTCTTGTTTCAGCTCATCGCCCCGCGTAAAATAGGGCAAATTGATAAAGCCCAGGTAATCGCCCATATCGTTGATGATTGGTTCATAAACCGATAAGTAAGACAACTCTCCAATCTGTTCAGGCTGAGAATAAGTCACCTGGTAGTTTTCAATCAACTCATAATAGGCTTCGGTATTGATTCGATTCGAAATAATCCCCCGCAGAAAAATTTCGGGCCGTGAAGAGGCAATCAACTGGCCATCGAGCCCAAAAATATTGATATCCGTCCGAAAAACGATAGACAGCTTGTTAAGTTCACTCCAAAGCCAGTCAATCAAATCAGGCGATAGTTCATTCACATCATTCATCCGCATTTTCACTTCTTCGGCAATAGATTTCATTTTTTCATTCAAATCATCCTGATGTCGGTTTTCGTACTCCTGAATATTATAATAAATGGTGCCAGCAGCAACAAAAAAGAGCGAGCTTAACACCACCGCAATAATGGACGCCTGTATTTTAAACTTCAAATCATAAAACATGGCTTTCTTCCGGTACTGCGAATTTCCACCAAAAACAATCAGAAGAATGAAAACGAAGTAGAAAACAAAAAGATAAGGAAACGATATCAGGTAGTCCTTCAAGCCGAAAGACTTACTACTGACAATAATGTAGTTATCATTTCCCAGATCGTGAATCAAATGGTCATAGCCATCCCATTTTTCTAATGCAAATTCTGAACTGTCATTCTGAATATTGTACGAATCAATGTAGTAATTGTATTGATAGTCTCCATTCAAGGTAACCAACTCTTTGTCGAAATACTTGGCATACGAAAAATGTTGATAGCGCTTGGGCTTAGCCATCGATTGATCCAACAACAATTCGGGAAAGCCAGATCCCTCGGGCAACAAACGCGAGTTCAATTCGAAAAAGACGGAGGTCCCCAACGAATCAGCTGACAGCGGATAAAAAATACGCCCCATATAAGAGATTCGGCCGTTCAGGTTATCCATGAAGTAAAAATTGGTTCCCGGAATTTGCGTGCCCGATTCATTAATCATATCCTCAAAAAACGGAAAACAAGGCACCCAACGGTTATCCGGCTCAACTAACAAACTATCGGAACCGCTACATAAGATGATGTCCAGATCATATTTCCGGAAGTAGCCTCCAAAATACTGTCGTTCCAGATAGCTCTCCAGTTCCTGGTAAGTTGTAGATAGCAAATACGGAATAACAGAATCAACACTTAGTTCCCGCTGAATATCGGTCAGAAAAATTTCAGCTGCCGGATCATGCTCCGAATTTAGCGTCACGGTCATTAGCTTTTGACTTTCAACAGTCCGAAGCTGGTTATAATACTGGATATTGATGAGGGAAAAGAAGGCAAAAAGCGAAACAAAGTAAATAATATACGACAAGGAATGCCGCTTAAACTGGGTGTTCTTAAGCGCAAACACCGAAAAATTAGTCAGCAAAAACAGGCATACCATATACAGGTAACTATCCTTTAATGAAATGGCCAACCCAACAACAGCTACGCTCAGAATCAAATGCACTTGTAAAAATCGTTTCCGGGGAAGGTAGCGCTCACTCGATTCAACAACTTTTAAATTGATCAGAAAAGCCGAAAAGAAAAGCAGTGCGATGATGATAAAGCCCACCACACTGTAAAAATTAATGTCATCAATGCGATTCAGCTGAAAAGAAATACTACTGTTCCGAATCAGGTTCCCGATGAGGTAATTGGCAAATAAATAAACCAACAAACTAAACACATAAGCCGAAAACATTTCCTGCTGCCTCGCTCCTTGGGAATAGGTAAAATCTTTCACAAAGTTCATGCTCCAGAAAAAGAATAAAACTGCCAGCAGCAACAAATCACCCAACGAAGGCAACCAAAAAGAATACGCGTAAAGCGATGGTCCAAACAGCTCAAAAGCATAAGCCAGCTGAGGCAAGTGAAACAGCACATGAAACCAGTAAAAGCCCAAGAGCGAAAGTCCCAAAATAGTGACCCGCATCAAAAAGTTTTCGTGCCGGTAATGCTTAACCCGCTGACGAACAAAAACCAGCAAGATTAAAAAGGCAACAATAAAAAGAGCGGCAGGACCATAAAGCTGAGCTTTCGTACATTTAAATTTACCAGTGGGTAAGATTGAAAATAAATAGTTGCCCTCATCATCGCGAACCGAAAGGTTATAAGCCGATTTCTCGCGCTGAATGACAAAGCCTTCAGGCAAAACAAAAGGATCAACAAATTCATTTCGAATAAATTGATTCTCAATACTATAAATATCCTTAACATGAATTAAGCCAATCAGGTTCAGCGAATCAACCTGCCGATTAAGCCCAAAATAAGTTCCATTGGGCAAAGCTAACAACTCCTGGGCTGCCATCTTCCCAGAAAACCGACTGGTAAAGGCAAAATGATTATGCGACCAGTAAATAATTTCATTGCCATCCAACACCACAAAGCCCAAACCCTGATCGCGATACATCTTTGAATAAGCAGAAAACGAAGACGCAAAATTCCCATCAAAATCAGCCTGAGTCATCGCTTGCTCAATCTCATCCAGCTGAACGTTTAACGCTTGTTTCTGCAGCAGTAACTGCTCTTCGAACGCCTCCACCAAGCCTACTTCCGGCCGGTGTTTCAACGTATGGTGCTCAAGCAAAAAAGCAAAAACAAATAACGACAAGGAAAGGATCAGGAAACCGTATTTTTTGATGTTGTCCATACGCCGGGTTAAGATCAATTATTCATGATGGTAAGGCTCGCCCTTCAAGATGGTTAAGGCCCGATACAACTGCTCACTAAAAACCAACCGAATCAACTGGTGCGAAAAAGTCATTTTTGACAAACTCACCTTGCCGGCCGCTCGCTGGTAAACCGCATCGGAAAAGCCATAAGGGCCACCAATTACAAAAACCAGGGTCTTTAAGCCACCAAGCATCTTCTTCTCCAAAAACCGTGCAAATTCTGCCGACCGAAACGTTTGACCCCGTTCATCCAGTAAAACGAGCTCATCGCCAGCCTTTATCTGCACCAGAATCAACTCCCCTTCTTTCTCTTTTTGCTGATCTTCGGAAAGCTTCCGTGTATTTTTTAAATCAGGAATAACTAAAAACTCAAACGGCAGGTAATGCGGGATTCGCTTATGGTAATCTTCAAGCCCCTCCCGGAGGTATCGTTGGTCTGTTTTTCCTATCACAAGCAATTTTATCTTCACACGCTAAAAATTTAAGCAACGTAAGCTGTCTCACGTTATTTTTATAACTATCTTGAATTGTTAACGATAAATATCAGCATTCTATCTGAAAAGTAAGTACCTTTTCGCAGGATAAAATCCAAGGCAATTCCGGTCTGAAATTGTATGCTGAAAATTGTTAACTTTACAAAGTTATGTATCCTGTTGCATACTCTCTGCTTTTTGGTACAGTTTATGCATAACAGCAGGGCGTTTAAAAGATATAAAAGATGAAAAATCAACGGATTAGAACCTTAATTTCGATACTGGCATTTTTCCTTATTGCTATCACGAGCATGGCACAAGTTCCGGATGAAGTGATCTTGAGCCTGAAAACCGGAGATGCATCCACTTTATCCAACTATTTCAATGAAAATATTGAGTTAGTGGTGTTGGACAAAGACAATGTGTACAGCAAGGAACAGGCCAAGCAAATTGTGGCTTCCTTTTTCAGCTCCAATTCGCCCCAGCGTTTTGCTATCATACATCAGGGAGGAAAAGAAGGTGCCCGCTATGCTATTGGGAACCTGACCACAACCAAAGGAGTTTTTCGCGTTTATTTTTTATTAAAGGAAAAAGGTCAAAAAGACTACATTCATCAGTTACGAATCGAAAAACAATAAGCTAAATGGTGCGCAGCAAGCGAAGCCATAAGATTAAGCGTTTCTTCCTAAAACTTTTAATTTGGGTAAGAAAGATCAGCTTGCCCGGCTTTGACGAAATTGCCATCTATGATGTTGGCATGTTCTTTTACAAAAGTATCGTACAAGGATCGATCACCACGCGGGCATCAGCCATTGCTTTCAGCTTTTTTCTGGCACTTTTTCCCGCTATCATTTTCTTATTTACCCTGATTCCGTATATCCCAATTAAAAATTTTCAGGTCGAGTTATTTCTGTTAATTCAGGAGTTTCTTCCACCAGATGCCTTCGCAATGGTAGAAAAAACAATCCAGGATATTCTGACGCGACAACGGGGAGATTTGCTTTCGCTGGGTTTCTTTATGGCTCTGATATTTTCGACCAACGGGCTGGCAAGCATGATGAGTGCTTTTGACGCTTCATTGCATACCTTTAAGCGCAGAAGTTGGCTGGGGCAGCGACTCATTGCCATTATGCTGCTTTTCATCCTGTCCATCCTGATCACGCTAAGCATTGCCCTGATTACCGGAGGCCAATTTGCCATCAACTACCTGGCAGACCACAACTTGCTCCGCGATAATTTCACCTACTACCTCCTCACCTTCGGTAAATGGATCATCACAGTGGTTTTGTTTTTCTTTACATTTGCCTTTCTCTACTATTTTGCCCCAGCCAAAAAAACCCGCTGGCGATTCATCTCTCCAGGAGGAACCCTGGCTACAATCCTAAGCATCATCACCATGGTTGGCTTCAGTTACTACATCACCAATTTTGGGCAATACAATAAACTGTATGGTTCCATTGGCACGCTACTGGTTCTGCTGCTACTCTTCTACCTCATGTCGCTTATTCTTCTCATAGGCTTCGAACTTAATGCCAGCATCAACGAAGCACACCAGCGCGCGCAAGAAGATTAGTTTACCCTGAAAAATCACCATTTTATCGAAAAGCTCGTGACGCTTCCCCGGCAATTCGTAAATTTAGGCTTCCGAATAAATTTAAAATTCATTCCTATGCAATCACATGAAATCGATTACAAAATTATTGGCCACGATGTCCAATTAGTCGAAGTTGAATTAGATCCGGGTGAGTCAGTCATTGCCGAAGCTGGTGCCATGATTTATATGGAAGATGGCATTAGCTTCGAAGCCAAATTAGGCGATGGATCCAATCCACGTGCCGGATTCTTTGACAAAATATTATCAGCCGGTTCACGCATCATTACCGGCGAATCCCTTTTCCTTACACACTTCACCAACCAAGGCTGGGGAAAAAAACATGTCGCCTTCTCCGCGCCATATCCCGGGTCCATCATTCCGCTGAATTTGACGGCAATGGGTGGACGCATTATCGTTCAGAAAGATGCTTTCCTTTGCGCAGCACTAGGCACCAAGATAGCCATCATGTTTAACAAACGGCTCGGCGCCGGTTTCTTTGGCGGCGAAGGCTTTATTATGCAAGAGCTGCGTGGCGATGGAAATGCCTTTATCCATGCCGGAGGAACAGTTATTGAGCGACAACTAAACAATGAAATATTACGCGTTGATACTGGATGCATTGTAGCCTATGAACCGAGTATTGATTTTAGTGTCGAACAATCGGGTGGTTTGCGGTCGATGGTATTTGGCGGCGAAGGGATTTTCCTGGCCACTTTGTGCGGAACAGGAAAAATTTGGCTGCAGTCGATGCCGATTCGAAAACTGATTACCGAATTGTCGCCACGTGGTGGAAACCAGCGCAAAGAGTCAGGCGGACTTTTAAACCAATTCCTGCAAGATTAAATTTCTGTAGGTCGACTTTTCGATTTTCACCAATTGGTAAGGTCTGATTGTGGAGATTCACTATTTTTGAAGCTTCCGGGCAAGAAAAAGAATGCCCCTTATTTTCGGCCGATGCCCGGCTTATGCAAAAACGCATCGGCTTTCTTTTATTTTTAATTAAAGTCATTCAACGCTAATGAAATCAGTAATTACATCCATCTTTATTCTGCTTATTCTTTTTGCGGCTCCCACATACGGGAAGAAACACAAGAAAGGATCAGCCTTCGAAATTAGTTATGCCTCCTACCGTAATGGATCGGAAGTTCCCGGAAGAGGCATGAGCGTGAAATATGCCAACCAAATTGCTTATCTATCCAACAATGGTGACAAAATCCGCAGCTATATTGACTATGCCAAAAACAAAACGGTGACCATCTTGAATTATGAAGATGAACTGTTTAAAACGCTGACATCTTTCGATTCTCTTCCTCAACCAAAAGCGGGAGGTAAAACAGAAACTATTCTTGGTTACGATTGCCAGTACGCCAAGCTATCTTCGTTCTCAAACACCATCGAAATTTGGTATTCTGATCAGACTGGCGCCAAAGGGTCACCTTACCAAGGCTATTTGCCTGACAACAGCTCGTTAGTGCTGAAGGTGACGATCAATGGTAACCGAACACTTGTAGCCAAAGCCATTGATAAATTGCATGCCGATTCAATTCCGGACTACCCACTGGATGAAGCCACCGAAGTAACAGCCAGCGAGCTGGAAGAACTAAAAATAAAATCGCGCTACACGGTACTTCCGGTTTTTAAGGATGAAATCATCAATTTCGAAAATTTACCAGAAACCTATGAAGGACAAACGCTGGAGTCGAATCGGACTTACCGCTTTTCAAAAGGCAGTGTGATCATGAAAAAAGTCACGCTTCCCGAAAGCTGGAAATCGGGCGGACAAGTATTTGCCAAACTAACCAGCTGGTCGAATGGCGATGCTTATGATCGTACCGGATCCATCTTTGTACTTCCTGCTTCGCACGAGAAAAAGACCATCCTGGCAGCACTGAAAAATGGGCTGGATGAGCTTCCTGTTTTAACCGACAATAAAGGAGCCGAATACCAGGGCATCGCCAGTACTAAGACATACGACAGCCCCATAGAAATTATGCGCTTCTTTACCTCTTTTGGCGTGGGTCATTTCAACAACCTTCGGGTAATTAACAACTACCCATGGGAGTTTGAAGCAACTTACAAGCAAGAGGTTACTCCATTAATTCCGAATGATGATGAGGAAGTTTGGGTCGGTGTTTTTATCGGCAACTACGATAAAGGAGGGCATAAAGTAAATCTGGAGCTGGATTTTTATCCTGGATTTGATAAAGAAGAACAAGCTACAAAATACATTCAGCCTTTATTTTACACGGTCAACATCATGGAAATGTCGGGTCAAAACTATGGACGCTTGTTCCGGAACGACACCCTTACCGTTGAATTTGAAGTGCCCGAGAATGTTGAGAATCTGCAACTGCAGTACACCAGCACCGGCCATGGCGGCTGGGGTGGCGGCGATGAGTTCAATCCAAAGCTTAACCAGATTTTTATTGATGGTGAACCAACATACAAGGTTGTGCCATGGCGGACCGATTGTGCAACTTACCGCTTTTCGAACCCGGCTTCGGGGAACTTTGGAAATGGGCTTTCGTCAAGCGACTTGAGCCGCTCGAACTGGTGTCCGGCCACCTTAACTCCGCCGGATATGATTCCACTAACAAATTTCACTCCTGGCAAGCACACCTTAAAAGTGGTGATTGACCAGGGAGCCGATGAAGGCAATAGCTTTAGCCACTGGAGTGTTGCCGGCGTATTAACCGGGAATTACAAAGAGGCTTCGAAATAAGCAGTTCATCCCACAAAAAAAAGAGCCTGTTCATTGATTTTGAACAGGCTCTTTTTTTATATCGTAGCTTCTTATTTTTTTCTGAAGAAAATCTGTAGCGGCACTCCCGAAAAGTTAAAATTCTCACGAATCTGGTTTTCGATGTAACGCCGGTAAGGATCCTTAACATACTGTGGCAAGTTAGCAAACAAGGCAAACGAAGGTGTTGGACTTGGCAACTGGGTCACATATTTAATCTTAATATACTTTCCTTTAAGGGATGGTGGCGGATACCGCTCGATGGCTTCCAACAACACCTCATTCAACTTCGACGTTTTCAGTCTTTGTTGACGGTTCTCATAGACCTCAATTGCCGTTTCCAGCGCTTTAAAAATACGTTGCTTCGTCAATGCCGACATGAAAATAATTGGTACATCGACAAACGGAGCAATACGCTCGTGGATTTGCTCGGTAAACTTCTTCACCGACGCATTGTCTTTCTCAATCAAATCCCACTTATTCACCAAAATAACCACGCCCTTTTTATTGCGAACCATTAGGTTGAAGATATTAACATCCTGACTTTCGACACCACGAGTGGCATCAATCAGCAACATGCAAACATCCGAATCTTCAATAGAACGAACTGAGCGAAGAACCGAATAAAATTCGAGATCTTCGTGTACTTTTGCTTTTTTACGTAAACCAGCGGTATCTACCAGGTAAAAGTCATGGCCATACTTGGTGTATCGGGTATTGATGGCATCACGGGTTGTTCCGGCCACATCGGTCACAATGTTTCGATCAACTCCCGTTAAGGCGTTGATAAACGATGATTTCCCAACATTCGGACGACCAACCACCGAAAAGCGGGGAATGCCTTCTTCTACTTCCACCTCTTCATTTTTGGTAAAACTACGCACGACAGCGTCCAGCAAATCACCAGTTCCACTTCCGGTCATGGCCGAAATACAATACAACTCTTTCAACCCGAGGCCATAAAACTCCTGTGCATCAATGATGCGCTGGTTATTATCAACCTTGTTGACAGCCAAAAAGACAGGTTTCTCCGAACGACGTAAAATGTGGGCAACCTCTTGATCCAAATCCGTAATTCCTCCTTCTACATCAACTGCAAAAAGAATGACATCGGCCTCGTCAATTGCCAGGTGCACTTGTTTACGAATTTCCTCTTCAAAAATATCATCCGAATTCTTGACATAACCTCCCGTGTCAATCACGGAAAAATCCTTTCCATTCCATGTTGACTTTCCATAATTCCGGTCACGGGTAACACCTGAAACCCCATCGACGATAGCTTTTCTACTTTCAACCAAACGATTAAATAAGGTTGATTTCCCAACATTGGGTCTTCCTACAATAGCAACTATATTACTCATTTCTATTCAATTCCTAATTTCTGTTCCGGGATACCGGATTTTTTCATATTCCATGATTCTGAATTTCTGCAATTCACAAACCAATTTTCGCTCCAGATTTCATCCAACATCCAATCCAATTTCAAAACAAATCCTGATTGATCTGGCAAACCTAAGTTTGTTACTGGAAATCATACCCGAAGCTGCCCAGCATCCGGTCCTTGTCACGCCAGTCTTTCGACACTTTAACGTACAACTGCATAAATACTTTCTTCTGAAAGAATTCTTCCATATCTTTTCGTGCCTGCGTGCCTACTTTTTTCAAGGCTGCGCCCTGATGGCCGATAATAATTCCTTTTTGACTGTCGCGGGCCACATTAATAACGCAGCGTAAGCGAAGTAGGTTATCTTCTTCTTTAAATTCTTCTACTTCTATTTCAACCGAATAGGGGACCTCTTTCTGGTAGTACAGCAAGATTTTCTCCCGAATGATTTCCGACACGAAGAAACGGTCGTTCCGATCAGTTAACTCATCTTTAGGAAAATACGGAGGTGCCTCGGGTAACAATTCTAAAATCCGATCGAATATGGGTCCAATGTTAAACCGTTCGGTAGCTGAAATAGCAAATACATCTGCTGCCGGCAACAGGTCTTTCCAATATTCGTACATCTTCATCACGTCCCCTTGGTTCGAGAGGTCAATTTTATTAATCAGAACGATCACCGGAGCATTTGACTTGCGAATTTTCTCCAGATATTCCTCATTTTTATCTGCTTTCTCCACCACATCGGTGACGTACAAAATGACATCAGCATCAACCAAAGCGGTGTTTACAAACTTCATCATCGATTCCTGAAGCTTGTAATTCGGTTTCAGAATCCCCGGCGTATCTGAATACACAATCTGAAAATCCTCTCCGCTCACAATCCCTTTTATCCGGTGACGCGTAGTTTGCATCTTTTTGGTAATGATTGACAAACGCTCGCCGACCAAGGCATTCATGATGGTTGATTTCCCGACATTCGGGTTTCCAATAATATTTACAAATCCTGATTTATGTGTCATTTATATGATCTCCTTTTTAAAAAGCTGGGCAAAGATAACAATATCCTTTTAGCAGTTATAAATCAAGCCTTTAATTTTGATTAAATTGCCAAATCAATGGTGAATTTTAACGCTAAGTTCTTTTGGAACGAATCCAGTCGATAAGGACCGAAGCGATAAAAGGCTCCGGTACCAAAAGTAAACAAGCCAAAATTAATCAATTTCGAGACAAGTACTCCCCCTTCGTAGTAGCCCTTATTAATTGATGAGTAGAGATTAGAGAATCCTTCTTGAAAGTCATAGGCCGTACTTCCTATACCCGCATTGAAGGCCAGTAAAATATCGGGGCGAACCTTTTTGTACTGAAAAAGTAAAGAACCAAAATTATGACGCCAAAATAAAGCCAACAGCTCATCGGTGACAAATTCATTGATGCGCATAGTCGAAAAAGAACTTTTGCTATAAAACGAAAATAGTTGCGGCCGCGATGATGGCGGGCTGCTTAGCAGATTGACAACTCCACTCGATTCGCGCAAAGAGCCAAGCAAGACAAACTCACTTTCGCCTAAATTGCGTAGTTGATACGAATCGGACAATTTAAACTCAATTGCACTGTATCCCCGATCGGAACTGGCGCGCAAAGCCCGCTCATAATTAAAATGCAAGACAGGAAATCTCCCACCCAGCGAATAAATCTCACCACGCCGACGAAACAGACGCTCCTTGAACGTTAAGCGAAGTTTAACGCCCAGTTTGTTATAACTTAAAGTCTGCGCACTTTGACTTCCATCAATCAGCCACGGATCCATGATCTGGTAGTTTTTCCAATAAGCTTTGGCCAAAAGCGATGGAAACAAACGCCCTTCGACACCGGCCTGATAAAGCTCGTGATAAGAAAAGTTCGTCCGGTACCAGGTATCCAGCTGCTTGGAAATAAAAGGCTCCTTTTGCTCCAGAAATTCAATGACTCCATTTTCACGCACGTCATTTTCATAATAAAAAAACAACTTAGTATCGCTCTGTTCATCAACCCTAAACCCCAAATTTGCCCCATACTTACTCACTTCATCTTTCATCCCATAGCGCCAATAGCCACCCAGCACCAGCCGCTTACTGAATTTGGGATTCGTCTCCAGCGCCAGTCCCAAGTGTAATCCTTCAAGCTTATTCAAGCCAGCCACCCGATCCAGCAAAACATCCACCTGCCATATCGGCAAGCGCCAATCAGCCAACGATTCAATCGCATTCATCTTCGCATCAAAACTGGCTTGTTGTCCCAAACTGTCAACAAACTGATAGATCAGCGAGTCCTTAGGCGACAATGGCACCGAGCGCAAAGCCTTCCAATGGCTTTCAGATTGCTGTGTGGCAGCCGGATCAACGCTCAGCTGAGGCCCCTGGAATTTTTCTCTCTCCAACGGAACATTAACCTCACGCTTGCTCAGATACGTTTTCCCTAATGCCCGAACAGTAAGCGAATTGGCTGGAAACCCAATTCCCGGAAGATTCAATCCTGAAAACGAAATTTCCGAGCTCAGCGCTTTGGGAAACCAATGCCCCGAAGGCAGTTGGTCGTACAATTGCTCAATAGATAATTGTATCTTCTTACTGGTACTTTCAGCATCTTTCACCCGAAGCGATTCAATCGCATAACCATTCGAACTAATTTTCAGTACGCCTTTCAGTCCGGCAAAATTCTTATTCTTCCGAGGATAAAAGCGAACGACAAACAAGCTGTCATTACGGGGTGTCAACAGGGTTTCTTCTAAAATATACACGTACCTGTTCCACGAATTTGGTGATACTGGACTTAAAAATTGTTTCTCGAACAGTTTGATGTAATCCTGGTAAAAGGTAAACGATTGCAGTTGCGTGGCCAACAAGAAAAAGGATGGATCTTCCAGTCCAGAAACCCGGCTGGCAATAATCACTTCCTTTTCTTTTTGGGGTCTCCGATAGGCTTTTTCGCTCACCGACTCCATCAAAAAAAGATCCTGCTGATCGACAAGCCGTTTCAACTTCAGCTGACTCGAATCCGGCGTTTCTCCCATCGATTCCAGAAAACGTGCACGCGTTTCATCGGTAAGCGAAAACGTCATTTTATTATACGACTGATAATAATAGGAAGCGAGGTTTTTGGGTCGGTGAAGTTCGCGGTTTTCCACCACTTTTTTCATAATCGTCTCTGCCTGGTTTATCCCGGGAAGCACCTTCACCTCTGCCAGCTCAATAGCACTGGCCAATAACTCAATCTGGTCACCATCTTGCAACCCCCGAGCATCCAACTTTTTTCTGAAATAACCAACATAGCTCACCCCAATGGAATCAACCTCCTGGGCATTCAGATTAAAAAAACCATCGATATTGGTGCTCGTTCCCTGGTTTTGCGCATCAAAAAGAATATTGACAAATGGAAGTGGACGGAACGTTTCGGCATCAACAATACGAATAGTAAGCGTTTGACCAGCCAGTTGAAGGGAAACAACAAACAGCGTCAAAAAAAAAGCACATTTTCTCCAGGCGCAACTAGTCAATTTCATCCAGCTCTTTCAGTGTTTCTTTCAGTTTGAAAATATAATTCCCGTAAAGTTTACGGAATCCCCAGCGAAACAGTAAAAACAACAGGGATACCACCGTCAGTAAAATGACGATGCCCAGCATAAGGCGACGGAGCATTTCCGGTGAACTACTCACATCGGTCAGGCTTGCACCCAATTCGTGCGCTTTTAAGTCTATGCCGCTATACAAACCGGTAATAAAACTAATACTCAGCACCAACAAGAGAATTCCTAAGGCCTGGTAAAAAAGCTTGCGATAAGCATATAAAATCCGGATGATGGACTGCAGCACTCTCGCCAGGTCGTTACTTTGCGAATAGTCTTTAGTAGCCGCCCGGTAACTAAGCCAGAAATACACAAAGGAACCAGCAATAAAGAAGACGCCAATCCCTTCCATCAGCTGAATCCAAAGCGGTGTCAGCTCATAATCGGCTACAAAATTAGGGGAAAAAAGGAAGTCATCGACAACAAAAAACAACGTCAGCAAGAGGAGCACACCAAAACCAATTTTGATGTTGCGCTCAATTCGCTCAATCAAATTTTTCGTGCGTTTTTTCAGCAAGTCATAAATGGCCGCTTCCCCCAGCTGATGCTTATTGGCATCAGCAGACGAAAACTTACTCCATGCCGATTTTAAATCTTTCAGTTCCATTCCTCCGAATTCAGTTATTCATATATTTCTTCAACTTTTTCTTAATCCGGTTCATCTTCACCCGCACATAATTCTGTGTAATACCGGTTATTTCAGCAATTTCTTCGTATTTCTTGTTCTCAAGATACAACAGCACAATCGATTTTTCAATCCCACTGAGTTTAGCAATCGCTTGGTGCAACTGTTTGATTTGCTCCTCTGTTTCGTGATCATACTCCTCAACAGCTACTTGAAAATTCTCGATTCCTATTCCACTTTGATCGGGCTGTCGTTTATTTTTCTTGAAACTTGTAATGGCAGTGTTTAGGGCAACCCGGTACATCCAGGTTGTAAATTTGGCTTCGCTCCGAAAAGAAGGAAAAGACTTCCACAACTGCGCCAGAATCTCCTGAAACAAATCGCGACGGTCTTCTTCAGAATCACAATAGATGGAACATACCTTGTGTATGATCCCTTGATTTTGTGATATGATCTTGACAAATTCCTTTTCCAAAGCAAAGCTATTAGTCTGGACTTTCTGGATAAATTACACTAACTCATTTTCAAAAAACCTACTTCCTTATCAGTTAAAAAACGCCAGGTACCACGGGGTAGCTTTTTCTTGGTCAATCCGGCAAACATCACCCGGTCGAGTTTTAGTACCCGATAGCCCAAATGAGCAAAAATACGACGTACAATCCGGTTTTTTCCTGAATGGATTTCGATGCCTACCTGCCGGTTATCGGTTGCCTCAACAAAGCTAATTGCATCGGCAGCAATAAAACCGTCTTCCAATTCAATTCCGTTTTTCACCTGATCCAGATCGGCCTGGGTGAATTCTTTATCTAGAAATACATGGTAGATTTTTTTCTTCTCGTAGCTTGGATGTGTCAACTTGGTTGTCATCTCGCCATCGTTGGTAAACAGCAGCAAGCCCGTGGTATCTTTATCCAAACGACCAACAGGATAGATGCGCTCTTTACAGGCATTTTTCACCAGCGAAATCACCATTTTCTCAGCATGCGGATCATCCATGGTTGTAACGAATCCTTTGGGTTTGTTTAAAAGCACATACACTTTTTTCTCCGCACTAATTGCTTTCCCCTTATAAACCACCTCATCTTTAGAGGTCACTTTATATCCCAGGCTAGTGATCACTTCCCCGTTCACTTTAACCTCTGCCTTCTCAATCAACTGATCGGCCTCGCGACGGGAGCAAATACCTGCATTGGATATAAACTTATTCAGTCGGATCTCCCGATCGGACGTTTTAACAAGACTTATTTTTTTACTTTGTGGAACCTCCTGTTCCTCACTCGACTTGTTCATCTTTGAAAATTGGTGTCCTTCAGACTTAAATTTCTTTGTCATAACTTGTTTTAAATCGATGCAAAGTTCGGAAAAAGAATTTAGATTGACACACGATAAGCTAAGATTGAGCAATTAAGTCGATTTGCACAGAAAATCAATCCGGAATTTGGAACCTAAAAGATACAACCTACTCTTTCTCTAGTTGATACAATTCATACTGTTCCAGAATAGCTTCTCGAACCTGATAGTTATTATTAACTTCGTTGAGCATGCCTTTTGAATTGAAGTAGATCATGAAAGAATCCGCTTCCACTTCATCTAAACCAGTCAGCTCCATCACAACGTCCTTACTGTAATATTGCGAAAGATATTCCCAGCGCTTTTCGGAAACAATAGCACTACGCACTTCCCGCTTTTGCTTTTCCTTCCGGCTAACATGGTACTGAATAAACGATGCCGGCGAAAAAACAGCGGCATACCACGGCGGTTTAGTATTGAACGCATCGCCACGCAACTCCGGATCGATATCGACCGGTTTTCCGGTTGAAATTCCATCCATGTTCACTACGTTGGATTTCCCTTTCACCTCCACTTCTCCAATGGCAAAGCGGAGTGGGCGCAGCCAAATAATGAACAAGCTATCGGAATGAAGCTTGGGAGGCACCTGCACATATTCTTTCATGAATCCCATAGCTGAGATTGCCAGACTATCCACATTCAACATTTCCATGGCAAATTTCCCTTCCGAATTGGTGGTTGTTCCGCCATGCGTTCGAAGGTTCACCACATGCACATAAGGAACCGGCAAACCATCATCACGGTTCAGAATCTGTCCTTTCAAATGAATCAAAATAGGATCAATATCAGCCAGGTCCTGTGCCTCCAAACGAACCGAAAACAGGATCAGTAAAAATGGGACGATGAAAATCAGTTTTTTCATGATTGCAACAAATTTAGCACTTTATGGCTGATTATTTATGGAAACAAACAAAGCTTAACCGCTTTTAACAATCTTTATGTCTTCAATCAAACAAGTCAGTCGCCCGGCATGTTTTGTCGAGGCTCAAATTCTGCAAAAAAAAGCCTTGATAATTTAATACCAAGGCTTTCCATTAATCTCTATTTTTGATTAGCTCAAATTCTTGACGCGCGTCATGGCTTCAATTACACTGTCGCGATCGGCAAAAGCTGAAAAACGGAAGTAACCTTCGCCAGCAGGGCCGAAGCCAGAGCCTGGCGTACCAACCACATTCGCCTCACTCAACACCTTATCGAAAAATTCCCAGGAAGTCATTCCTCCTTTGGTTTTTACCCAAACGTAAGGAGCATTTATTCCGCCGTAAACCGAGTAGCCAATTTCCTTCAAGCTCTCACGCATGATGCGAGCATTTTCGAGGTAATAAGCAATAACTTCAGCCACCTCTTTTTTACCCTCAGGAGTGTATACCGAAGCGGCAGCCTTTTGAACAGGATAAGATACCCCATTAAACTTTGTGGAGTGACGACGCAACCACAATTTCTTCACCGAATGGGCATTGCCTTCGCTATCGTAGGCTTTCAGTTCTTCGGGAATTACCGTAAACGCACAACGAGTTCCGGTAAATCCAGCAGTTTTCGAAAAGCTGCGGAACTCAATCGCTACTTCTTTCGCACCTTCAATTTCGAAAATAGAACGTGGGATAGAATCATCGGTGATAAAGGCTTCATAAGCGGCATCAAATAAAATGATACACATATTTTCGCGGGCATAGTTCACCCACTTCGTCAGTTCTTCTTTGCTGGCAACCGTTCCGGTTGGGTTATTCGGATAGCAAAGGAAAATCAGATCAGGACGCTCAGTTGGAAGCTCAGGAGTAAATCCATTTTCTTCGGTACAAGGCATGTAAATCACCCCTTCGTAATAACCATTCGACTGGCAAACACCTGTTTTTCCTGACATTACTGTTGTGTCAGCATAAACCGGGTAAACCGGATCGCAAATGGCAATTTTATTGCTGGCTCCAAAAATCTCCTGGATATTTCCAGTGTCGCACTTCGAACCATCCGAAACAATAATATCATCAGCCGGAATATCGATTCCGTTGGCCTGATAGGCATGCTCTGCAATTGCCTTGCGCAAAAATTCGTAGCCTTGCTCAGGTCCGTAGCCTTTAAACGACTCTGCTTTTCCTTGTTCATCAACACCTTCGTGAAAAGCTTTCAGCACCGTAGGAACCAATGGACGAGTAACATCCCCAATTCCCATCTTAATAATTTTTTTATCGGGATTTGCCGCTGCGAATTCACTAACACGTCGTCCAATTTCGGGAAACAAATAGCCCGCTTGCAATTTCAGATAATGCTCATTAATCAATGCCATATCAATTCTTTATTTTTAGTGATTATTTTCTATGAATTTGTTCAATTTCAGGCGCACAAAGGTATGAAATTGCTTTGTTTCTGCCTAAAATGTCAAACAAATTTCAACAGCGAGAGGCCACCCCCCGTCCTTTTTGCAGCCAATCCTTAGAATCAAACAAATGAAGAAATCCGGAAAATTTCTATTTCGAAGCTGAAATAGTTTTTAAATAAAAAAGGCAGTTAAGGATATCCTTAACTGCCTTGCTTTCAGTAGCGAGAGGCGGGCTTGAACCGCCGACCTCATGATTATGAATCATGCGCTCTAACCAGCTGAGCTACCTCGCCATTGTTTTTTAGCGGTTGCAAATATAGTATTTATTTTTTGTCACCATAAACACATTGGAACTTTTTTTTCCATGAATTTCAAAACAAGAAATAAGACTTGGCTGTTTCTTCCAACTATTCAACATTTTAAGATGCCTGTTTCAACATGAATTTCTTTCAAACAAAACAAGGAACAAATAGAAATAACTAAGATTTTTCGCCCCGAACGTATAACTGATTGCTATATTGATCCATAATACCTATATTGCACAAAACGAAATTCCGATGACTGAAAAAACTAAAATCCGGCTAGAGTTCCCTATAAATTGCTCACCCAAAGTATTGTTTAACCGACTAAGCTCAGCCTCGGGGCTGGCCGAGTGGTTTGCTGATGACGTAAAAGTGAAAGGTAACATATTTACTTTCGTATGGGAAGGCGCGGAACAGCAAGCTGAAAAGACATCACACAAAGAAGACCGCCTTGTTCGCTTTAACTGGATCGACGAAGAGGACAGCTATTTCGAATTTAAAATCTCCAAAGATGAGCTGACCGGTGATGTTTCGCTAATTGTGATTGATTTCTCGGATGCCGACGAATCAGAAGAAACCACAAGCCTATGGAATTCTCAGATTGCTGACCTAAAACACCTCTTGGGCTGTTAAGCGTTTTTTAACTTTCTATTTCTCGAAAATACCTTAGCTTTGTATTCGTTTCCAAGAATAGAATATGAAACGACTGCACTTATTTATTTTAAAGACTTTTTTCGGGCCATTCCTGATGACTTTTTTCATCGTTGTTTTTGTCCTTCTGATGCAATTCCTTTGGAAGTACATCGACGACATGGTTGGCAAAGGACTGGAATGGAGCATTGTAGCTGAGCTGCTGCTTTATGCCTCATTTGCATTAATTCCCATGGCTTTTCCATTGGCCATGCTTCTGGCCTCCATCATGACCTTTGGTAACCTGGGCGAAAACTACGAATTGGTTGCCATTAAAGCTTCCGGTATTTCGCTGTTTCGCATCATGCGCCCATTAATTGTTGTTGCAATAGCCTTAAGTTTATTTGCCTTTTATTTCTCGAACAACATACTCCCCAAAACCAACCTGAAATTCGGGGCGTTACTGGTGAGTGTGAAGAAACAAAAGCCGGAAATGATTATCTCCGAAGGCGTATTCACTAATGAAATAGACGGCTACAGCATCAAAGTGGAACGAAAAAGCAACAAAAGCAATATGCTTTATGGCTTGATGATCTATGATCATAGGGACAATAAAGGGAATATTAAAGTGACCGTTGCAGATTCCGGATCCATGAAAATTTCAGAAGATAAAAAATACATGGTGATGACCCTGTATGACGGTCAATCAGCCACAAATTTGGAACCCAATAAACGAGGAAAAAACCGAACCTTTGCTTTTAGGCGTGAACGCTTTGGGAAAGAGGTAGCTACAATTCCGCTGGAAGGGTTTGATTTTCAACGGACCGATGAAAACCGGATGAGGAGCGCCTATAAAATGATGAACATGAATCAGCTCACCAATCAGGAAGATTCACTTTACAATGAATATTCGGCCCGAGTCAGACGCTTTGCCATTTCAATGAATTACCCGAAGCCTTTAACTAGCGCGGTGCTCAATTTAACACAACCTATTGACTCACTAAAAAAGGACTATCACGTACAGGCCGACACCTTGGTTAATTTCGAAGAGCTTTACCAATCGCTGGATACGCACGTTCAGAATGAGCTTTTAAGCACGGCACTAGGCCAGGCTCGCTCCAATCAACAAACGATTAACCAAAACCTGAATGAGCTATACAGCCGAAAGAACTTTATCAACAAGGTGACTATGGAGAAACACCGCAAATTTACGTGGTCGGTAGCTTGCCTTATTTTCTTTTTCATTGGAGCTCCGCTTGGCGCTATCATTCGAAAAGGAGGACTAGGAATGCCAGTTGTTGTTTCCATATTGATGTTCATTACTTACTACATGGTATCCATTTCTGGCGAAAAGTTTGCCCGCGAAGACATGTGGAATATGACCAATGGTATGTGGTTTTCGACCTACCTCTTTTTACCTTTAGGCATGTTCCTAACCTACAAGTCGGCTAACGACTCGGGACTTTTAAACATTGAGACTTATCAACACAACTTAAAACGTTTGTTCCGCTTCCTGTTCAACCGGAAAGAAAAAACGGATACGAATTAGAACCAGAGCCTAGCATGACACATCTAACTCATAAACATAACAACAAACTTATTCATGAAGTAGTGTTTTCAATATCAAGCAAGCTCCACAAAGCATGAGAATTCTTCAGCTTTGCCATAAAAGCCCATGGCCTCCCAAAGATGGGGGGGCAATTGCGATGCTTACCATGGCTAAAGGGTTCTCCCTTTTAGGACATGAGGTTCATGTGTTAGCCATGAACACCCGGAAACATCAGATACAAATCGAAGAAATTCCGGATGACCTGAAGGAAAAGATGCATTTGAAACTTGCCGATGTTCCAGCAAAAATAACGCTGTTTGGCGCAATCGCAAACTTGCTCTTTTCAAAATTACCATACAATGCCACTCGTTTTATGGAGGTGGATTTCAACCGACAACTTACCAAGCTTTTAAAAGAGACCGAATTTGATTTGATTCAGCTTGAAGGACTTTACCTCTGTTCCTACATTCCAACAATCCGGGAATATTCCAAGGCTCAGATTGCCTACCGGGCACACAACGTGGAACATGAAATTTGGGAACGCACAGCCTTGGTAACTCCTGGCCTCAAACGAATATACCTGAAAGGGCTAGCCCAGCGCATTAAACAATTTGAGCTTAGCCAACTAAATAAGTATGATTTACTGGTTCCAATAACCGACCGGGACGGTGAAATTTTAGATCAGCTTGGCAACAAAAAACCAAGACATACAGCGCAAACGGGAATTGACCTCGCCACATTGGTTCCCAAAGCTGGACAGCTCGAATACCCATCCCTTTTTCACCTTGGTGCCTTAGACTGGGCACCCAATCAGGAAGGTTTGCTCTGGTTTCTGGAAAATGTATGGAGCAAGCTTCATAAGCAATATCCCAACTTAAAATTTTACGTAGCCGGAAGAAATGCACCCGAGTGGTTGCAGGCAAAGCTTCATTATAAAAACGTCATCTTCCTGGGTGAGATTGAAGATGCCTATACGTTTATGAACTCCAAAGCCATTATGGTTGTCCCCTTGTTATCAGGAAGTGGCATGCGTGTCAAAATCATTGAAGGGCTGGCACTGGGCAAGGCCATCGTGTCAACCACCATTGGTGCCGAAGGGATTGCCGTACAAAAAGGCAAGCACATTCTATTGGTAGATGATGCCGATGAATTCATACAAACGATCAGTCAGCTGATCGGAAACCGGGATCTTTACGACCAGTTGTGTAAAAATGCCATTGATTTTATTCACGAAAAATTTGATAACTTAGCCATTGCCGAGTCTTTAATCGACTTTTACAAGCAACACCTTCATGGCTGAGATTTTCTTTTGGATATTACTCTTCCTTGTAGTTTACACCTATGTGGGCTATGCCTTCGTAATCTGGATTCTGGCCAGCATCAGGCAACTCCCTCGAAAGCCAGTAAAACCAGCAAAACAAGACCCAGGAGGAATGCCTGATGTATGCCTGTTCGTCACCGCTTACAACGAGCTAGATGTGGTGGAACTCAAAGTTCAAAATTCCTTCAAACTAAACTACCCAAAGGATAAGATTCAGTATTTATGGATGACTGATGGCTCTAATGACGGAACCACCGAGTGGCTTCAACACTATCCGGAGATCCAGGTCGAGCACCTTTCGGAAAGACGAGGTAAAATTCATGCCATAAATCGGGGAATGCAGCTTGTAAAAGCCCCCTTTGTCATCTTTTCCGACAGCAATACCCTACTAAGCGAGAATGCGATTCAGGAGATTATCCGGCCATTTCAGGATTCAACAATCGGCTGTGTAGCGGGCGAAAAACGTATCAAGAAAAAAGATCTGGACACTGCTGCATCCTCGGGTGAAGGCTTTTACTGGAAACTCGAATCGTTTATCAAACAAATGGATGCCCGATTCAACTCAGCTGTAGGAGCCGCAGGCGAACTGTTTGCCATCCGCACCGCCCTCTATGAAGACATTCCTGCCGACACCTTACTCGATGATTTTATTATTTCGCTTCGCATTGCCGGCAAAGGATACAAAATTGCTTATGCTCCCGAAGCCTATGCCGTGGAAACGGCTTCAGCCAATGTGAAAGAAGAACTGAAACGAAAAACAAGAATTGCGGCCGGCGGCATGCAAAGCGTTTTCCGGTTTCCCCAGCTACTCAACCCTTTTCAGTTTGGCTGGCTCAGCTTTCAATATTTTTCACATAAGGTTTTACGATGGACCATTGCCCCCTTCGCTCTGTTTCTCCTTTTTATTATCAATTTTTTAATTTTAGCTGAAACTCCAACCCAAAACCTTTCGAATTTCTACACCTTCTTTTTTTATTGTCAGCTTGTTCTGTATTTGATTGCCGGCACCGGCTACCTTCTTGAAAACCGACACCTTCGCTTCAAAACAGTATTCATCCCCTACTATTTTGTCGCAATGAATTACGCCTCTATCAAAGGGATCATACGCTACCTCAGAGGCAAGCAACCGGCCATATGGGAGAAGTCAAAACGCTCGAAGGTGTAATTTTATCATTTATAAACCGATATTTTTCTTTAATTTTGCACCTGCATTTTGGAAACCAGATAATTATAATGAGCGAGTTCAAATTAAATACCATACCGGAGGCAATTGATGCCATCAGGAACGGTGATCTCATCATCGTTATTGACGATGAAGATCGTGAGAACGAGGGTGACTTTATTGCTGCGGCAGAACTGATTACTCCCGAGAAAGTGAATTTCATGGCCACACACGGCCGGGGATTAATTTGTGTACCCTTGACGGAAAGTCGATGCGAAGAGCTGGAACTTGAACTCATGGTGGGGAAAAATACTTCCTCTCATCAAACACCATTTACCGTATCAGTTGATTTAACTGGACACGGATGCACAACAGGCATCTCAGCCAGCGACCGGGCAAAAACCATCCAGGCATTGGCCAATGATAACACCGATCCGGAAGAATTGGGACGTCCCGGACATATCTTCCCGCTAAAAGCCAAAGACCGCGGGGTACTTCGTCGTACCGGGCATACCGAGGCAGCCGTTGACCTGGCGCGCTTAGCCGGACTGAAACCTGCTGGTGTGCTGGTTGAAATCATGAACGAAGATGGGACTATGGCCCGCCTTCCACAATTGATGGAAGTGGCTGAGAAATTCGATCTGAAAATTATTTCGATTGAAGACCTCATTGCTTACCTTCTGGAAACAGAAAGCCTTATAGATCAAGGAGAAGAAGTAAGCATGCCAACCAAGTATGGCGATTTCCGCATTATTCCTTTCCGCCAAAAATCAAATGGAGCAGAACATGTTGCGCTGATTAAAGGTAGCTGGGAAGAAAATGAAGAAATCCTCGTTCGGATGCACTCTTCTTGTATGACTGGCGATATTTTTGGATCGATGCGATGCGAATGTGGCGACCAGCTGCATAAATCGATGGAAATGATTGAGAAGGCCGGAAAAGGAGTTATTGTTTATATGATGCAGGAAGGTCGTGGCATCGGACTCATGAATAAAATTGCCGCTTACAAACTTCAGGATGAAGGCTTGGACACCATTGATGCCAACATTCACCTCGGGTTTCAGCCCGACGAACGCGACTATGGTGTAGGCGCTCAAATCCTGCGAAAAATTGGTGTTCATAAAATGAAGTTGCTGACTAACAACCCAATCAAACGCGTGGGCATAGAAGGTTATGGACTGACGGTTACCGAAACCATTCCGGTTGAAGTAGCTCCTAACGAATACAACCAGCGGTACCTGAAAACCAAACGTGACCGTATGGGCCATTTTCTTCAAAAGTTTAAATACGAATAAGCTGTCATATGGGAATGTTTGATCACTTATTTCCCGACAGCTACGACAACTCGGTTGAAGGGGAAGATTATTACCTAAGTAAGGAAGGCTACCGCGTAATGACTGAAAGTTATTTGGTGAAACGGGGCTATTGCTGTTCCAACGGATGTAAGCACTGTCCCTACGACCCAAAAGCCCAAAAGGGAAACCGCAAACTCAGGCCCGATGTGGCTCGAAAATATAAAGACTAGCCGGCTCGAAAAGCCGGCTTTTTTTATGCCCAAAATTAATTCTATCATGAAAGCAGGTCCGTTCATCCAATTCATATTTCGACTCGTTGAGTGAATGCTGAATGCTCGTCGCGTGCCTCTTCCCTCTCAATGCTGCTACTGCAATTGAACACAGAACGTGGCTACTGTGCCCGAAAACTGCGATTGGAAGTTGGAATTTCTTCTGCTTTAAAAGTATCTTTGTACAAAATAAGAAAATATGACCGGAAAAGATTCACGCATCGTTTTTATGGGTACCCCCGATTTTGCTGTCACAAGTTTAGCCGCCTTAGTTGAAAATGACTACCACATTGTAGGTGTCATCACGGCCCCGGACAAACCTGCCGGCAGAGGAAGAAAACTGCAGGAATCAGCCGTAAAAAAATATGCTTCGGAAAAAGGGCTGCGTGTCTTACAACCCGAAAAACTGAAAAATCCGGCATTCATTGAAGAACTGGAGAGCCTAAAAGCCGATCTGCAGGTTGTAGTAGCCTTTCGGATGCTACCCGAAATTGTATGGCGCATGCCACGGCTGGGAACATTCAACCTACATGGTTCTTTACTGCCTCAATACCGCGGAGCTGCGCCACTAAACTGGGCTGTTATCAATGGTGAAAAAGAAACCGGCGTAACCACGTTCTTATTATCGCACGAAATTGACACCGGCGCCATTTTGTTTCACAAAAAAACGCCCATCCACGCCAATGACACGGTAGGCGATATCCATGACCGCCTTATGGTAATTGGAGCTCAACTCGTTGTAAAAACAGTGGATGCTTTAGCTGAAGGAGATTACACGCCACTGGAACAGGACGAAATTCAAACAGCTGAACTGAAACCGGCGCCTAAAATTTTTAAAGATGATTGCCGAATTGACTGGTCAAACTCCGGTGAGCAAATTCGTAACCTCATCCGTGGGCTTTCACCCTATCCGGCAGCATGGACTGAACTGCAGGATGACAAGGGGCAATCGTTGGCTTTAAAAATTTTCTTTGCTGAGTTGGAAGAAGCAGCCAACCTCGTTCCAGGCACTATTGAATCGGATGAAAAAACATACCTAAAGATTGCAGCAGCCGATGCTTGGCTAAATATTACCGATCTTCAACTATCGGGTAAGAAACGAATGAAAACAGAAGATTTTCTTCGAGGCTACCACGGCATCAACAAGCTCGAAACAAAATAAAAGCATGTAAAATAGCCCCAAGAAACAGGGGCTATTTTACATGCTGACCATATTTTTATTGAGCTAAACCACTTTCCTTTCGAAAACTATTTGATCTTCAAAAAAGAATGTCACGACTGACTGCAAAATCAGCATTGATTGCTTAGTCGATTGCTCTTATGCTAACTTTCTCGTCCTACAAAAGGGAATCCAATTATCGCCCAAACAAGACAGCCTAACTAATGGCGAGGTTTCTTTTTTCGCAGATAAACCGAAGAGCCAGTTTCTGGCCGTTCTCCCGGCTTCAGCCGATTGAGTCGATAGAGCCGTTTCAGCTTTATGCCATAGCGTTGTGCAATAAAATGCATCGTATCGTCTTCTTCAAAACGATGAGTCCGATGTTTTTTCGCTGCTCTTCGTTGTTTTGGCTCAATGTATAAAATCTCATTTTCCTGCGGTTGATGCCCTCTAGGGTAATCATTATACGTATATACTTCCCATTCCTTCATATCAAACTCCTGAGCAATTCGTTGGAAAGTATCGCCCGCTTTAACAACAATTGACTTCAGCCCATTGCGTAACACCACTTTTCGCGTTTGGTAAGGATTAATCAAATTTCGACCATCAGCCGGCCGATGAACCTGCCTGATTCGGGCTATCCGCGATTGATCAATTCCTTCGTCGTAGAGGTACAACTTATGCTCTTCAATAATCCGAATTAAATGATTGGCATAATGCGGATTGGTTGCATACCCCGCCTTTTTAAGTCCCTTGGCCCAACCTTTATAGTCTGTCGTTTTCAAGTTGAAGAGTGAAGCATAACGCGGATTTAGCAACAAAAAATCCGAGTGATCCCAAAATGATTCCTCAACTGAATTGTAGCGACGAAAACATTCTCCCTTCGCATCATCATCATGATACACCCGCTTGCCGTTCCAGCTACTTTTACATTTAATTCCAAAGTGGTTGTTACTTTTCACACTAAGGGTAGAATTCCCATTCCCCGACTCCAAACAGGCTTGTGCCAAGGTAACACTTGCAGGAACACCACTTCGAATCATTTCACTGACGGCCAGTTCGGCGTATTTTTTAATGTATTCTTCACGCGTGTTAATTCGTTGGCCAAAGCCAAGCAGAACCAATATCAGGAAGAAAATACTTAACGACGTTTTTCGGATCATAAACCAAAGTTTTTAACAAAAATAAAAAAAGCTGCCTGTATTTAAAGCGTTGGCATAACTAAACAAAAAAATGTAAATTTGGGCAAAGCCTCCCTATGAAAACGAAAGAAATTAGAATTAGTATCTCAGAGTTTGAAAAACTGGAGGAACTATCGACTCCTGATCAAGAATTGATACGCCGGGCACGGGCATCAGCCTTGCAAGCCTACGCTCCCTATTCCAACTATCTTGTTGGGAGCGCTCTTCGTCTTGAGAATGGGACGATTGTAACGGGCAACAATCAGGAAAATGCTTCCAGCCCACTGGGAACCTGCGCCGAGCGAGCAGTCATTTTCTGGGCCAATGGAAACTACCCTGATTTAGCGATCGAAACCCTTGTGGTAACAGCCGTTGATCAAAATGGACAACCAGCGGCCAATGTCAGCCCCTGCGGCGCCTGCAGGCAAGTGATGCTAGAAGCACAACATCGATTTAAAAAACCGATTCGCGTAATTCTGGATAGTTCCAATAAGATTGAAGTGCTTGACAATATCAATGATCTTTTACCCTTGAGTTTCAACGGCAATTCATTGAAATCAATTGTCTGACAAGCACTACTCTTTTAATTCCTTAATCTGGACCAGCTCACTCCAAATAGCATCTCCCTTAGGTGGTTGAGCTACAATTTTCAGGGCTTTTTTACTCACAGGATGGATAAACTCCAACTTACGGGCATGCAAATGAATTCCGCCTCCTTGATTGCTTCGGGCTGCTCCGTATTTCAAATCACCTTTAATGTGACAACCAATTTTAGCCAGCTGTACACGAATTTGGTGATGACGACCAGTTTGCAAATCAACCTCCAACAAATGAAAACGATTCAAACTGGCCCGATGCTTATAAGTCAAACTACAAAAACGAGCCCCTTTTTTGGGTTTCGGCGTAGGTGAAGCATAGCTTTTATTCTTGCCTTCATCTTTCCACAGGTAATGCTCAAGAGTATCCTCCATTTCCTCAGGCAACACGTCTACCACCGCCCAGTAGGTCTTTTTAATGGCATCCTTATCCTGAAACATTTCACTCAGCCGAGTCAATGCCTTGCTAGTCCGTGCAAACAGAACCACCCCACTGGTTGGCCGATCCAGCCGATGAGGTGAGCCCAGAAATACATCACCAGGCTTATTGTATTTTTTCTTGATGTAGGCTTTCACCTGATCAATTAGTGTTTCATCACCTGTTTTATCACCCTGTACAATTTCGCCACAGGCTTTATTGACTGCAATAATGTGATTGTCTTCGTAAATAACTTGCATGATTTGGTAATTAGATAACTTGTTATTGGATAACTGAAATACGAGCTGCTATATATTGAGAAATTACTTATGTAACTGCCAACTACTCTTAACGAGTTGCCAGCAGTTCCTGTCAGTGACTATTGTACGACCAATAACCAATCTTAATATTGTTCCCGTTCGTTGGGAAAATTGACTGATTTAACATCATCGATGTAACTGCCAACAGCTCCTTTGATTTCGGTTGCCAGGTTGTGATAACGGCGTAAAAAGCGAGGCGAAAATTCCTGCGTAATTCCCAGCATATCATGAATCACCAATACCTGGCCATCGACACCACTACCGGCACCAATTCCGATGATCGGGATTTTAACGGATTCTGCAACTTCTGTTCCCAATGCAGCCGGAATTTTTTCCAGTACAATGGCGAAACACCCAGCTTCTTCCAGCAACTTCGCATCTTCAATCAACTTTTTCGCTTCCTCCTCTTGTTTGGCTCGCACCGTATAAGTACCATACTTATGAATCGACTGCGGCATCAATCCTAGGTGCCCCATAACCGGAATGCCTGCTGACAAAATGCGGCTTACCGACTCAATAACTTCCTGACCGCCTTCCAGCTTCACTGCATCGGCAGCCGTTTCTTTCATAATTCGAATAGCTGAACTTAAAGCTTCTTTGCTGTTCCCTTGGTAAGTTCCAAAAGGTAAATCAACGACTACCAACGCACGGTTGGCTGCTTTTACCACAGAAGTTCCATGGTAAATCATCTGATCCAAAGTAATCGGAAGCGTTGTTTCATTTCCCGACATCACATTGGAGGCTGAATCACCAACCAGAATGACATCAATCCCGGCTTCATCCACCAACTTGGCCATACTATAATCATAGCTGGTCAGCATGGATATTTTTTCACCTTTCAGTTTCATTTCTGAAAGAACATGAGTTGTTACTCGCTTAACTTCTTTATGTACTGACATAACGTTTCAAATTCTATTAAAGTACAAAAGTACGAATTTATAAGTTCGTATTGATCCAGATCAAGCAAACCAGCAACTTAATCCAGATATAACAACAAAGGGCTGCCGATGGCAGCCCTTTGTTGTTATACTCTTAAGAAAACTTGCTTGCGATACATATAATATAACACCGACCAGATAATCCCCAGCCAGCCTATGATCCAGATCAATTGGCCAAAATCGCCCAGGAGTTCAGGAGACCAACCAAACAGGGAATTGGTCAGCTTTGAGACATCGATAAAACGGACAAATAAATACACAAATATGGAGTTCATGCCGATAACCCGGAAATAGAAAGACCATTTCTGCCATTTTAACACATCAATAATCAGATAGAAAAAGGCCATCAATAAAAAACTGATTCCTCCAGCTGCAAGGTTAAACGAAGTAGTCCAGGCTGATTTGATAATCGGATAAACCGGATGCAAGGCCCATCCCACCAGGAATAAGCCGACTCCAATAATAGAAAGAATACTGATTTTCTCCCAGGGTGTCCGGCTTTGTTCGCGCAAGAAATGACCGGCAACAGAGCCCATCAGGGTAATTCCCGCAGCCGAAACAATACACAGCAAGCCCTCTGGATCAAACACCTCACCATGTAACCGACCGGGAAGCAACAGACGATCGATATAACCATTAATGCATCCCTCGGGGGTTAACACGCCGGCACCAATACCAGGAACAGGAACAAACAGTTGAATCAAGGCATAGCCGACCAACATGCCAGCCAGCCAATACAAGCGGCTAGCAAACGATTTGGTATAAACAACAATGGCCGATGCGAAAAAATAAGCCAGCCCAATTTGGCCCAGCACACTCGCAAAACGAATATTGCTTAAGTCGCCACTTAAAGCACCATTATAAATAACACCAAGAACAACCAAAATAACCATCCGCTTCGTTACTTTAGCCAGCAGTGTTTTTTGCGGAACATTTTTTTCAAGCTTCGAAATCAAGGCATAAGGAATAGCAACTCCTGAGATGAACATGAACAGAGGGAAAATTAAATCATACATATGCAGTCCGACCCATTCGACATGCTCCATTTGATTGATCAACCATTCAAATCCGAAGGTCTTGCCTAAAAAAATGGCCAACATACTTCCGCCAGTAATCCAAAACATGTCAAATCCCCTCAGGGCATCAAGAGAAAGCAGTCGCTCCTTCTTTTCCGTTCTAATCTCATTTGAGTTCATTGATTTATTACGTTTAATTGATTAGCAGCCTAAAAATAGAAAAAAAAGGACAACCGCTGTCTTTTTGTCACCAAATATGTCAGCGTGATTTTTATTCAGCCCACGCATTGTGCCAATATTGCATTTCAAGGGGAGGAATTTCCCTTGGCATAATCATTGACTATTCTTGATCGTGAATTTAATTTCAACTAGGAATCATTAAAAATAAAAATACAATTACCATGGGAAAAATAATTGGAATTGATTTAGGAACAACAAACTCATGCGTTTCCGTAATGGAAGGAAACGAGCCTGTTGTTATCCCTAACAGCGAAGGAAAAAGAACAACACCTTCAACCGTTGCATTTGTAGAAAACGGAGAACGTAAAATTGGTGATCCTGCCAAACGTCAGGCTATTACCAACCCCGAAAAAACAGTATCCTCCATCAAACGATTCATGGGTGAGAGCTATGACAACCTCAGCAAAGAAGTTTCACGGGTTCCTTATAAAGTAATTAAAGGTGACAACAACACACCTCGTGTTCAGATTGATGACAGAAAATACTCACCACAGGAAATTTCTGCCATGGTTCTTCAAAAAATGAAGAAAACAGCCGAAGATTACCTGGGACAAGAAGTGACTGAAGCGGTTATCACTGTTCCTGCTTATTTTAACGACTCACAACGTCAAGCGACTAAAGAAGCTGGAGAAATTGCAGGCTTGCAAGTACGTCGAATCATTAACGAGCCAACGGCAGCCTCATTGGCTTATGGCTTGGATAAAATGGACCGCGACATGAAAGTTGCCGTTTTTGACTTGGGTGGTGGAACTTTCGATATCTCCATCCTGGAATTGGGTGACGGTGTTTTCGAAGTAAAATCAACCGATGGTGACACTCACCTTGGTGGTGATGACTTTGACCAAGTGCTAATCGACTGGTTGGCAGATGAATTTAAAAGCAATGAAGGCATTGACCTTCGTAGAGACCCAATGGCGCTTCAGCGATTGAAAGAAGCTGCCGAGAAAGCCAAAATTGAATTATCAAGTTCAACACAAACAGAAATCAACCTGCCTTATATTATGCCGGTTGACGGTGTGCCAAAACACTTGGTAAAAACACTGACTCGTGCGAAATTTGAGCAATTAGCTGACAGCTTAATCAATGCCACAATCGAGCCTTGTAAAAAAGCCTTGAAAAATGCTGGCTTATCGGCATCTGATATCGATGAGATTTTATTGGTTGGTGGATCAACACGTATTCCAGCTATTCAGGAAAAAGTACAACAATTCTTCGGAAAAGCGCCTTCAAAAGGAGTTAACCCTGATGAGGTTGTTGCTGTAGGTGCTGCCATTCAAGGTGGTGTGCTAACAGGAGAAGTTAAAGATGTACTTTTGCTTGATGTTACTCCGCTATCATTAGGTATTGAAACCATGGGTGGTGTGATGACTAAATTGATTGAGTCGAACACGACAATCCCAACCAAGAAAACAGAAACCTTTACAACAGCTGCTGACAACCAGCCATCTGTTGAGATTCACGTATTGCAAGGAGAGCGCCCTATGGCCAATGGAAACAAAACCATCGGACGCTTCCACCTCGACGGATTACCACCAGCACCACGTGGAGTTCCACAAATTGAAGTGGCATTTGACATTGACGCCAATGGTATTTTGCATGTTCACGCAAAAGATAAAGCAACTGGAAAATCACAGTCTATCCGTATTGAGGCCTCTTCGGGCTTGAGCGATGATGAAATCCAAAAGATGAAAACGGAAGCGGAAGCCAATGCGGATGCGGACAAAAAAGCTCGTGAGAAAGTAGACAAGATGAACCAGGCAGACGGATTAATCTTCCAAACTGAAAAACAACTGAAAGAGTTTGGCGATAAACTTCCAGCTGACAAAAAAGGTCCGATTGAAGCTGCTTTAAACAAGCTGAAAGAAGCCCACAAAGCAGAAGACCTGGATGCCATTGATGCGGCAACAGCCGAGTTGAACCAAGTATTCCAAGCTGCCTCTCAGGAAATGTATAACGCGCAGGCTCAGGCAGGCGGTGAGCAAGCCGGGCCAAACGCCAATGCAGGAGGAGCTCAAGGTGGAAGTGATCAATCATCTGAAGCTAGCCAAGACGGCGAAGTAACTGATGTTGATTTCGAAGAAGTCAAGTAATCGACGATAAAATTGATATAAAAAAAATCCCCGGAGTGTAAACTTCGGGGATTTTTTTTGGCTATCGTTTGTCGAATGAATCCAATTGGTTGGATGCCCAAACAATCAAAAAAAACGGGACTAATACAGTCCCTTTTTTTCGTGGATATAATCCATTAATAGTTCTTCTTCCGACAATTGTGATTCGGACACATTAATCGCTGTTTCAATTAAAGCCAAATGTGAATACGCTTGCGGGAAATTCCCCAACATACGTTTGGTTTTAAAATCAAGATCTTCGCTAAAAAGTCCCAAATGATTGGAGTAACTCATCAACTTATGAAACTTCTTAATGGCTTCTTCCTTGCGCCCGATTTTAAACAAAGCATTGGTGAGCCAAAACGAGCAGATCGTAAAAGCCGATTTCGGAATGCCAAAATCATCCTTGTTTTTGTAGCGAAACATCAGTCCGTCCTGCTCCAGATCTTGTTGAATAGCCAACACCGTGGTAACATATTTTTGATCGGTAGCATTAATAAAACCATACGATTCCATCAGTAAAACCGAAGCATCCAGATCTTCTGATCCATACGCTTGAGTAAAAGCCTGCCTTTTCTCCGACCAGGCTTTTTTGTGAATATCCTCGTGAATTTTATCGCGTAGTTTGCTCCATTTCTCCATGTAAATGCCGCGCTGCAATAGCTTGGCAATCTTCACTGCCCGATCCACTGCAGTCCAACACAGAACTTTGCTAAAGGTGAAGTGCTTGTTTTCATTCCGAATTTCCCAGATACCGCGATCGGGCTTTTGCCAGTTGTTTTCCACCACCTTGATAATGTTCCGGACAATCGTCCAAAGCTCTTCACTGTATTCCAGGCTGATATCATAAATCTCCAGCTGCTGAAAAATCACATCCAGCAAGATGCCGTAAATATCGTTCTGTTTTTGTTTGTAAGCCGCGTTGCCAATACGCACCGGAGCCGAATTCTCATAGCCCGACAAGTGCGACAGCTCCATTTCCTTCAGCTTCTTCTCCCCATTGATGCCATACATAATCTGCATCTTTTCATCTTTATCGGGCAAAATATCGATGATGAAACTCAGGTACTTTCGGGCCATCCGGTAGTGTCCCAGCGATGTCATATTTTTTACCACCATGGAGGCATCGCGAATCCAGCAGAACCGGTAATCCCAGTTCCGCTCCTCCCCAATTGTTTCGGGCAAGGAGGTGGTCACTGCAGCCAAAATTGCTCCACTCTTGTCAAAGCTGAGCATTTTCAAGGTCAGGGCACTTCGAATAATTTCGTCGTTGTATAATTTATAAGCAGTAGTCCGTTCCGCCCAGTTCAGCCAATACACCTTGGTGCGCTCCAGTTTCAATTTTGAGCGACGGGTATCTTGAGGCAGCAGCTTCTGGTTGTAACTCAGCAGGCAATACGCATCATCTGTCAATACAATTGCATTGCTTTCCAAAATATCGTTGTAGTCAAAGCTGGAATACAAATACAAGGAGTCATACGCTCCCGTCTTGGTCGATGACTTGATATAACAACCCTGCTCAACGTTGGTAAAGCAACCTTGCTCCATGAAACTATTCGTTTCATACTTGGCATACTCCAACTTCGGCTCGTAGCTGATACGTATCTCTGGCTGACCTTCAATCCACTTAAAATAACGAATAACATCAGGCGGCAGATAATATCCGCCATTATCCGGATTCCGGTAGCGAGGCATAAAATCCAGCACCTCAAAAACGCCATCTTCACATTCGAAATGGGTTCGTAAAATATTGGTTCGCGAAATATAGCTCTGCGTAATCTTTTTTAAGTGCTTAGGAATAATTTTAAAACTCCCCCCCTTTTGCTCGTCCAACAAACCAGCAAACACCGACGACGAATTAAATTGTGGCAAACACAACCAGTCAATCGACCCGGTTTCCGACACCAGAGCTGCACTTCGGCAGTTCCCAATTATTCCATAATTCAAATTCTTCATACAGCAATCTTAAACATCATTTTAGAAATAGACTTTCATTCCGGTATAATTTTGGTAATTTTAGAAAATCAAACATCTCATACCGAAGTTCAAAACAACAAATAATTGACTTGAAACTTCAAAAATGAAGCGATAAACTTTCAAAATGAAGCATATTTAAAGAAAACAACACATTCCCTAAATTGATTAAAGGCAGCAATTCCTTTATCAACAATTCATACAACGAGGTGTTGTACTTGAAGAGACGCCCCAAGAATACAAAAAGAAACATCAAAACACTAACAAACAGATAATTATGAGCAAGATTCATATTGTTTCCAACCGATTACCCTTAAGTATAAAAAAAGAAGAAAATTCGTTCAGCCTAGCCCCCAGCGTTGGAGGCCTAGCCACCGGAATGCGTTCAATCTATAAAGAGTATGGAGGCAAGTGGATTGGATGGCCGGGATTAGCCAAAGATGACTTAACCGAAGACGAAGTTCTGGAAATTGATGACAAGCTGGTTGAAGAAGATTGTCTGGCCGTTCATTTAAGCAAAGAGGAAATCAACCTGTATTACGAGGGGTTTAGCAACAATGTCATTTGGCCCTTGTTTCACTATTTTGCCCAATTTATTGACTACAACCACGACTATTGGGAAGCCTACAAAAAAGTCAATCACAAGTTTGCGCAAAAAGCCCTGGAGATTGTCGATGATGGCGATATTGTTTGGATTCATGATTACCAGCTCCTGCTGGTTCCAGAGCTTATCAAATCGGTCAAACCGAATGTAACCATTGGCTTTTTCCTGCATATTCCTTTTCCTTCATTCGAAGTATTTCGTATCCTTCCGTGGCGAAATGAGCTCATTAGAGGTATGCTGGGAGCCGACCTGATCGGGTTCCACACCTACGACTATGAGCGTCACTTTTTCAGCTCTGTAAGGCGCTTGCTAGGCTACGAAATCTCCTTCAACGAAATTCACCTCGAAGACCGCATTATTTTGGCCGATGCCTTCCCCATGGGAATTGACTACGACAAGTTTGAAAACATGGCCAAGGAAATCGCCCACAAACCATTGAGCGAACGATCTGTCCTTCACCGCGAGTTGGAGAAATATTTTCTGGTGTCGCCCGATCGGAAACTAATCCTTTCCATTGACCGGCTCGACTATACCAAAGGCATCCCGAATCGACTGCATGCCTTCGAAAAATTCCTGATCAAATACCCGGAATTCCGCAACAAGGTGTCGCTCATCATGCTCGTGGTTCCTTCGCGCGACGAGGTGGAACAATACAAGCTATTGAAAAGTGAAGTGGATGAACTGGTTGGACGCATCAACGGCCAATATGGTGGGGTAAACTACACGCCCGTTTGGTATTTCTACCGTTCGCTGCCTTTCGAAAACCTCATCGAACTTTACAGCACCTCCGATGTTGCGCTAATTACACCAGTGCGCGATGGCATGAACCTGGTGGCCAAAGAATATATTGCCTCACGCATCAACCAAAGTGGAGTGCTTATTATTAGCGAAATGGCCGGAGCCGTCAAAGAGATGGGAGAAGCCATTATCATCAACCCCAATAACGAAGCCGAAATTGCCGACAGCATTCACCAGGCTTTAACCATGTCGATGGAAGAGCAAAAACGCCGGATGCGCTACCTGCAAGACCGGATACGACGCTACGACGTGTTCAAATGGTCGCGCGAATTCATTAAAGGCATGAAAAAAGTAGAGAAGCTTCAACACAACCTGTTGGCCAAACGAATCACCCCGGCTGTTAGTCGTGAATTGGTCGGGCACTTTTCAAAAGCAAAAAAACGAGCCATCTTTCTGGATTATGACGGTACGCTGGTCGATTTTAAAAACGATCCGCAGGCCGCAAGCCCCGATGCAGAATTGCATAAACTCATTACCACGCTTGAAAAGAATGAAAAAAATACGGTCACCATTATCAGCGGACGTGATCGGGAAACCCTTGAACGCTGGCTCGGCGATCACAAAGTCAACCTGATTGTAGAACATGGCGTTTGGTTGAAAAAGATTGGCGAAGACTGGCAGATGCTTGACAATATTTCGAGCTCCTGGAAGCCTACGATCCGCCCAATTTTGGAGAGTTTTGTAGACCGTACGCCGGGAACATTCATCGAAGAAAAAAATTACTCGTTGGTATGGCATTACCGCAATTCGGAACCGGAACAAGGCGAACTTCGAGCCAACGAATTGAAGGATGAGCTCCGTGAGATGACGGCCAACCACAACCTCGAAATCATGGAAGGGAATAAAGTCATTGAAGTCAAAGCCGGAGGCATCAACAAAGGTGTTGCAGCCATGCGATTCCTTCGCGACAGCCAATACGACTCCATCATTGCCCTGGGCGATGACTGGACTGATGAGTACATGTTCCGGGAGCTGCCCAAGTCGGCCTACACCATCAAAGTCGGCATGAAGAAAACAGAAGCTTCCTACAAAGTGGAGTCCGTAAGAAGTGTGCGTAACCTGCTAAAAGACCTGGGCGAAAACTAAGCCCAGTGCAATACGCATTCGTTTCAGGAAAAAATAATAGTTTTGGGCCTCAGAAAAAAAGATACGATGATCAGATATTTATTCCTCTTTCTGTTGGTGCTGACTCTGCACACAACTCATGCGCAAGAGCAGCTCAACCAGATAGATCAGGCAGGCCAAAAACAAGGATTCTGGCAAAAGAAACAAGCGAATGGCAACCTGGCCTACGAAGGAAATTTCGTAAATGACAAGCCTGTTGGTGTGTGGAAACGCTATCACTCCAACGGGCTTTTAAAGGCCCGCTTATCGTACAAGGAGAATTCGGACACCATTCAGGCAGAACTGTTTGACACCCGTGGAAAATTAATGGCCCAAGGTCGGTACCTGAATCAATTGAAGACCGGACAGTGGCTCTATTTTCAAAAAGGAACCTTGGTTTCGGAAGAACATTTTGAGAGCAACCTCAAACAAGGTCTTTCGAAAACCTATTACCCCAGCGGGGAGCTGTTTGAAGAGACCAACTGGAAGGACGATGAGAAAAATGGTATTTACCGGGCTTATTTTAAAAACGGGAAACCGTATATGGAATGCATGATGAAGCAAGGAACACGCGATGGTGCCTGCCAAATCTATTTCGAAAATGGCCAGCTGGAGTTGGATGCCTTATATGTAAAAGGCCTGAGACACGGACAGTGGAACTACTCGAACCCGGATGGAAGCTTTTCGCACAGCCTGCACTACGATTTGGGCACCTTGACCAATCCCCGGGTTTTGGATAGTATTCAGCACATGCAATTTAAGGAGCTGGAAGAAAACAAAAAAGAACTGATCGACCCGGAGAAGTTCATGAATGATCCCATGCAATACATGATCAAGAACAAAATGCTCCGTCGATAAAATGAGGGTGAGAGCAGAAGCCTTTAAAACAACAAAAAGCTCACGGTAAACAAAACAAGATGGGAATCACGCAACTTTCACTTTCGGAGCTGAACAAGCAGATAAAAGGGCAGCTGGATGACGCTTTTCCGGGTATGCTATGGATCCGAGCCGAAATCAGCGAGCTGAACAGCAACCGGACCGGCCATTGCTACCTCGAGCTGGTGGAAATCGACGAAGCCACCAAAGAGGTGATTGCCCGCTGTCGTGCCACCATCTGGAGCTACTCTTTCCGCATGTTGAAACCCTATTTTGAAACCACCACCGGCCAAGCATTTTCCGAAGGCTTAAAAGTGCTGGTACAGGCGAAGGTTGAATTTCATCCGGTTTACGGGCTCAGCCTCAACATCCGCGATATCGATCCCAGCTATACCATGGGCGACATGGCGCGCAAACGTCGCGAAATCATGCTCCAACTGGAAGCCGATGGGGTGCTCGACATGAATAAAGAATTAGCGCTTCCGCTGGTTCCGCAGCGTGTGGCCATCATTTCGTCACCCACAGCAGCTGGCTTGCAAGATTTCCAGAACCAGCTGCTCAACAACGTGTACAACATTCGTTTCTACACGAAACTATTTCCCGCCATCATGCAAGGGAAAGATGCGGCTAACTCGATCATGCAGGCCTTAGAGCGCGTTTTTCAATACGAAGATTTTTTTGATGTCGTGGTCATCATTCGTGGTGGTGGCGCCCAAGTTGATCTGGCCAGTTTCGACCATTACGAATTGGCCTATCACATTACCCAGCTACCTATTCCGGTGCTTACCGGCATTGGTCACGACAAAGATGAAACAGCTGTGGACCTGGTAGCGCACACCAAACTGAAAACACCAACCGCGGTGGCAGAGTTCCTGATTAGCGGGGCCGCAGCTTTTGAGCAAACACTGGATGAACGGAAAGAGCAGTTTGCCGAACAAGTTGAAACACGGTTGCTGGCTGAAAAAGATTACCTGCAGCGGGTGTTACAAAACTTCAAGCAAGATGTTCGGGAGCTGGTGAGCGAAGAAAACAAGTATTTTGAACTGACCAGCCTGAAACTGGAGCGAGCCGTTCCTACCTTCTTGTCAACCAAAAGACAAGCGCTAAAACAACATCGCTACCAGATTGAAAAGCTGGGAACCGGTCAGGTTAGCGAGCAAAAGCATCAGTTGGAACGCAAACTGGACAACCTGCATTTTTTCATGCAACGTCAGTTTCGCATCAAGCGCAACCAGCTGAACCAATCGCAGCAAGAGCTGAAAATCAGGCTGCACAACAACCTGAAAATACAGGGCAACAAGTTGCTTCATTTTGAAGGACAAATACGGCTGGTCGATCCGGAGAACGTACTAAAACGAGGTTATAGTCTGACCTATCAAAACGGGCTGTTAATTAAGTCGGTCGGGCAACTGAAGCCGGATGATGAACTGGTAACCCAGCTGGCCGACGGAAAAGTAAGAAGTAAATTGATCAAGAAGTAAACGAACAGATAATGGCAACAAAGAAACCAAGCTATCAGGAAGCAGTCAATGAGATTGATGAAATTCTGGCAAAAATTGAAAACGAAGAATTGGACGTTGATCAGCTGTCTACCCAGGTCAAACGGGTTTCAAGTCTGATTAAACTGTGTAAAGACAAATTGCACAAAACCGAAGAGGAAGTGGAAAACATTCTGAAGGAAATGGAAGATTAAAAAAAAGAAGGTGTCTAAAAGTACAATTCTTCGTCCTTGCGAAGAAGGAGCGACTGAAGCAATCTTTTGAATAACAGATTGCTTCGTTTCACTGCCAATGACGGCTTCATATGTTAAAGTGACTTTTGAGACAGCTTCTTTTTTTGAGCACTTAACGCTTAGGGCAAGTGATCACCAAGTAAAACTCCGGGCTGGTAAAGATCTTCCGGAGCTAAAGAAACAAAGACCATCTTTTCGTAGGGATGATCTTCTCCCACCTCAAAAAACAGACCAATACGACCATCCGACAGCGCTGCCAAACACGAATAGGCCGACGGCCCCGCATAAACCAATTTGGAGTTAGACCAGCTCTTTGCCTCGTCAAAACTACACCGAATAGTCATGTGCGTGCGGCCAAAAGGAACAGCCGGATTGGAAAAAAGCAGGGGACGATCCACATGCCCGTCCAACCGGATAATGCTTCCCTGGCAAACCGATTCCACCAACTGTGGTGCTGGTTCCGGCTCCGACCAGCTCTCGCCACCATCCCGACTGTAAGACACCGCGCGACAAGCTTTACCCTGATACGAGCGCATATTCATCATCAGGCGTCCATCGGCCAACTCAACCACCTGGCTCTCATTCACTTTCGGACTGATCGGCTCACTCATCCGCCAGCTTTGACCGCCATCATCGCTCAGCAGCACATGCGCACCATAACCGTAAGCACCTTTTACGGCCTCGCTTTCCTGCTCCACCGTATAGCTGTTGTTACAGGGAATAATCAGCCGGTTTTTGTAAGGCTCCGCTTGCAGCTGAATGCCCACTCCCAGCCCGGTGGCATACCAGCCCCAGTCGGGTACTTTGCAGCTTTCGCCCAGCGAAACAGGCTCCGACCAGCTCAGGCCATCATCATCAGAATAGCAGAAGTAAGGGATACGCGTATTTTGGCTTTGTTTGCGAATAATGGCATCTTCCGAATCGCTCCCCAAATTCCAGGTCATAAACAGAAAAATACGTCCGCTGGTCTGGTCAACCACCGGACAAGGGTTGCCGCAGGTATTGGGGCCATCATCCCACACCACTTGCTGCTCGTCCCAGCTGCGCCCCTGATCAGTTGAACGGCGCAGCAGAATGTCGATATCACCCGAATCTCCGCCTTCGCGCCCCTCGGCAAAAGCCAGAAGCGTTTGTTTCGTACTGACCACCAGCGCAGGAATACGGTAGTTGTTATGACTGCTGTCGGCCTGGCTCCATAAAACTTGAGTCTGCACCGGTTCCGGCGTTTCCGCACACTGGCAGGAGATCCATAAAAAGAAACTGCTAAGCAGTAGGATCGTATCGTTCGAAATTCGCATATTTCACATTTTTTAGTTTGATCGTTCCATCATCGGCTTGCGAGAAATCGCATCATATGTAGCTTAACAAATCTGCTATGTGCGGCGCGGGACTTTTAAAGCCCTATTTATTAGCGGGGTTAATTATTTTTATTTATAATATTCTCAACTCTTGATTCACATTAAAACCTAATTCTAAGCGTTATACCAGGCTGATAATTTTGAGTCATCAGATTATCGTGAGCACAAGGCCTCAAGTCAATCTTTACCCCATCAAATGCCGTGTTTTTAATCGTATTAATTCTTTCAATTCTCTTTTTTCCAGTTGCTTTCATAGGGATTCCCACAGCCATTGTTCCTAATCCGGCAATACCACCGAAAAAACCAATAACAACTGCTCCTAAAGCCCAATCACCTTCGGCAAATAAAGCAACTCCTCCTACGGTGGCAGCAGTTGCCCCCAATATTGAACCACCCACGATGGTAACAGTTTTACCAGTTTTCTGTAGTTTCAGAGCCTTGTCTAAATAAAAATCAAGTTCCTGCGGTGAAGCATTTTCGAGGTATTCCATAGAATATGGCTTCTGTGCTTGACTTGCCAGAACAAAAAAGAACAGAATAAAAATGGTGACGATGAGATTTCTCATGACCGTTAATTTTTGGTGTAATATGTAAATTACAAATAAATGGTCTGAAATGCAATAATATATTACCTAATTAAACATCGAAGTTGTTTAAAGTTGTCTGAGTAATATAACAGTAAAAACCATCATATTAAGCGCTTTCCAGTGAGACTTTTTTGTTTCCCCTCGCTGGTCCAAATTTACAATTTGTGCCTTGCCCATCAGAGCAAATAACTTCTTGCTTTTACAAGCAAGGCTCGGTTTGCAAAACCGCGCCAGCAACAAGGTCAGCATGAAGAAAATCGCATCAATTATTTCCTTACTCCAATCTTTTTAAGGCTAGTTTCCTGATTTCAGCATCCTCGTCATTGAGGGCCACAGATGTTAAAATGGATGGAATCGTTACTTTATCAACGGCTGACTTTCGAACCTCCCGGTCGCTGTCATTCAATGCCACGTCTGAGAGCGTGGACTGTAGCGTCAACTTACGAACTGCCAACGCTCTCACTTCTGCGTCCTTATCATTTAATGCCACCGAGGATAGTGTCGACTGGAGGGTAAGTTTTTCAACTGCCAGTTTTCGAACTTCGCTGTCCTTATCATTCAGTGCTATGGCAGAGAGCGAAGACTGAAGCGTCAACTTACGAATTGCCAACGCTCTCACCTCTGCATCTTTGTCATTTAATGCCACCGAGGACAGTGTCGACTGGAGGGTCAGTTTTTCAACCACCAGTTTACGTATCTCACTATCTGTATCACTCATTGCGATGGCAGAGAGTGAAGACTGAAGCGTCAACTTACGAACTGCCAACTCTCTCACTTCTGTGTCCTTATCGTTTAATGCCACCGAGGATAGTGTCGACTGGATAGTCAGTTTTTCAACTGCCAGTTTACGTATCTCGCTGTCCGTATCATTCATTGCTATGGCAGAGAGCGAAGACTGAAGCGTCAACTTACGAACTGCCGACTCTCTCACTTCTGCGTCCTTATCGTTTAAAGCCACCGAGGACAGTGTTGACTGGAGGGTCAGTTTTTCAACCGCCAGTTTACGTATCTCGCTATCCTTATCATTTAAAGCAACTGACGAAAGTGTTGACTGACTTTGAAAGTTTTCTGATTTAAGGAGGCTGCCTCGCTCAATCGTTATCGTTTGACTGGTGACTTTTTCATGCTTTACAGCTGAACAAGCCGTCAGGCTTAAAATAATCAGTATAAGTTTGATTGATCTTTTCATCATTTTAGTTTGGTCGTTTATTGGTATTTAGTTCGAGTTTTTTAATCGTTTGTTGAGCCAGCTCTGGTTCGCAAATCCGAAGCTGCACACCACCGCTCCAATCTATTCGTCGCACCGGGCAACCCTTTTTACGGTTTGGCGATGTAAACGGTAAATGCTTTTATTCCATTTTCTGGCAAATTCCAGATTCTTGTGTAATCCACTTTGTCATTCTCATTGACACGTCCATCGCCATCGGCATCCATAAATTTCAGGTCGCCAATCGCCGACGGCTGGGGTTGCACGGCATAATTGTCAATCTCTTCTTGATTTTGAAAGACCCCGTTTACAATATATCCATCAATTAAGTTGCCAGCCTCATCCTTTTGGACTAGGTACCAATACTCCATTTCGCCATGACCATATAAAAAAGCTTCTCCATTGTCATCAGTCGTGAGCACCTCAAGCAATTCTTTCTCTCCGGATTCATCCTTAAAGATGGAGATTTTTGCATTCGAAGCCAATTCGGGAACCGGGTTTTCAGCAGACCTGTTGGTGCAATCATAAACCGTAAACTTGACAATGGGAAGCCAAACAGAAACCGTATAATAATTGACATTTTCCCCGTCTTCGGAAGTAACCGTATAATCCACAGGCTGGGAAAAATCGGTCATAGCCTTCGACGGAGGATAGACTTCGGCCCCTTCCGACAGTTCGATCGTTGGGATCAATTTCTCCAGCTCCACCGATGCCGGTGCTTTAATAACGCCTTCACGATCCTCAAAGCTTACTTCTCCAAAGTCAAAACGCATGCTTACAATTGAAGCCTCCGTATTTTTTACCTCCTCCTTTTGGCATCCAACATGCAGCATGAACAATAAGGCCATTAGAATTCTGATTTTCATGACGTTTAGATTTTTAGTTAACGGTTGGTACATGTTGCGGAGCGGATTTCGGAGCTTCGTTCCTGTCCGGCAGAACGGAACGATGATGCGAGAATCCGCAGTTGCTAACCGCACCAACCCCGCTCTGAAATATGTACTTTGTGTGTGCCCAGCATGAGCATGTGCACACACTACTGAAAGCTCTGGAAAAAATGTTTAAAATACAACTTTTTAGTGTTAAATGGTAGTGTGATGCATGAAATTATTCCAGAGGGTTTAAGTCCCTTATGCGCAGGAGTAACGTCTTGAAGCATTAGCAAGTGGCAAGCTGGTTTGGGGCGACTCAAGCAGTGAAGGAAGCCAGACTGCAAATCCCGGTACTGACGAACAGGAACCTGATATGAGGCTATGAGGTCGGATAAGCAAGCACATCATTGTAACGTCCAAAACATTCCGCAAGGGATGAGCGCCAAAGTAGTAGATCAGGCAGCGATTGGAGGAAGCCTGCCTGCCGGTAGGCAGGGAAGATGCTCTTACCTGGGAGGCCTCAAAGATCCAAAGTCTTTGAGGAGTCAGCAGAGGCCATAGTAGGCTTTGGAAACGAGCCGTCATCGAAAAGGCAGAGGACTCACCGATAAGCTGAAGGGCCGAACGTTAAGTTGTCCTAAATTCGACAAGGAAGCTTTCTGTGTGAGCAGAATCTAGCCTTGTTTTAGACGGGACAGGGAAACAAAAGATGGAAACTAAAATGATTGAGCAAATTTTATCGCGCAAGAACTTGTTACAGGCGATGTGGAAAGTACAGCAGAATCACGGTTCGGCAGGGGTTGACCACATGCCTGTATGTAAACTGTCGGACCTTTTATCAATTGATAAAGGAGAACTGACAGCCAAAGTTCGTAGTGGTCAATACTTGCCCCAACCCATTTTAGGCGTAGCGATTCCGAAAGGAGAAGGGAAAACAAGGTTACTTGGTATTCCCACGGTAACTGATCGTTTGTTACAACAGGCGGTTTTGCAAGTTATCACGGCACGGTTCGAATATGAGTTCTCGGATTCCAGTTTTGGATTCCGCCCTAAGCGAAGCGTTGGGCAGGCAGTTTTAAAAGCACAGGACTACATCAACAAGGGCTATCAGTATATCGTCGATATTGATCTGAAGACCTTTTTCGATGAAGTAGACCACCGCTATTTATTACAACTGCTTTACCGCAAAATCAGATGCCGCGAAACCCTACGCCTTATTCGCAAATGGCTTCGCTCCCCGATACAAATAAACGGGAAGCTGGTCAAGCGCCGGAAGGGCGTACCGCAGGGAAGTCCTCTGAGCCCCTTACTGTCCAACATCATGTTGCATGAACTGGACAGGGAATTGGAACGGCAGGGTTTGCGTTTTGTTCGCTATGCCGATGATTTTAGCATTTACGTTAAAACGAAAGCTACAGCCCGAAAGGTAGGCAACAACATTTTTAAGTTTCTTAAGAAGAAGTTGAAGTTGACTATCAACCGGGAGAAAAGCGGCATTCGCCGACCGGTACATTTTACCTGTTTAGGATTTGGTTTTGTGCCAACCTACAAGAAAGGAGAACGCGGCAAATATCAATTGGTCGTTTCGGAAAAGAGTTGGCGCAACTTGAAGCAAAAGCTAAAAACCATCACCCGAAAAACCACTCCCATGAGTTTTGATGAACGTATCGAAAAAATGGGCGAAGTGCAACGGGGCTGGATTAATGCTTTCCGTATGGCAAGCATCCAGAACAAACTCGTTGAACTGGACGGGTGGTTACGGAACCGACTCCGTTACTGCATTTGGCACCACTGGAGGGCCGACTGTTAAGAATTTGTCCGGTGGACAAATTTAAGGAGGAGCCAGCTTGCAGGGCAGGGAACGGAAAAGGAAAAACCTGATTCGTTTGGGGGCTGAACAGGGACAAGCCTATCAATGGAGCCGATCGAGAATGGGTGGTTGGCGTATTGCTCAGAGCCCGATTTTGGGGACTACCATTACAATTGATCGATTGAAAAAACGCGGTTACATTCCCTTACAGGAACTCTACAATCAAGTTAAACCAAGTACGGTTTTGTTTCCTATGACTTAACGAACCGCCCAGTACGAGACCCGTACGCTGGGTGGTGTGAGGGGTTCTCCGCTAGGCTTTTAGCCTAGCGGCTTCCCACTCGATTGGCGGTAGTATTTATTTAAATTCAATCAATTGATTATTTATCCTTGCTGTTTCTAGTTTTAAAGTTTCAAATGAAGAACCAAAACATTCCTGACATGTCCTTTGAATTAAACCAATTCCAGGTGCTAACCAAATAGTTGATCCATAATCAATTAAATTATTATTGTGGAAATTAAATTGTAAGCAACTATCAATTAGTACATCACCAATAGATATAGTTGCATTTCTACTTATAAGGGTAACATAACCTGGACCATATTTCCATGTCTCATCAATATTAGCAGCTAAATCAAACTTCATTTCTTCAGTATTTTCTTTGGAAAGGGACTTCACATAGATTCGGTCATCTTGTTTTCTATAATATGAAGTTGTTCCAAAGTCATTAACAAATTCAAAATACTCAATTCCATTAATCTTTGTTATATCAATTATTGAGTCTTTCCCTGCTAACTCAAAGTTCCATTGGTTGCCAATTTGAAGAGGAAAATAATCTCTGTCCACATTCATTCTATAATTATCGTCCTTTTCACAAGATATCATTGCCGTAATAACTAAACTAATCACTAAAAGCTTTTTCATTTCTTTATTGGGTTTAATTGTTTATATTATAGACGGTTTTCTTTGAGAGGAGTTGCGTCATATTATCGCCAACGTTCTAGTATTTTATCCATCGTTCTGGCATGCTGTTAAATTAGCAATAATAATTAATATTGTTATTTTGCTATTGGGAGAGTTTAAAATGATGGATAAAATATAGTTGGACTATTCCCCGTCGACGCTATGGGCTTCCCGCTTGCAGAATCTCCTCTATTGTCTCAGATTAAGACGATTGCCGTTTCGTTTCTTTCGCTTCTTGTTATTCGAGCACTGCTTTTACTTCAGGGGCGAACATCGTTTTCCCGTTGACCTTTAGATCAGTCTGTTGGAAACTTATTGTTCGGTTTATCAAAGAACGCGTGTTTGTTAGTTCAGGCAGAGTTGCTTATCGGGTAAACTTTCATGATCCCTTCGCCGCATTGCTTACATCGCCAAGGGTCTTTTCCGCTAAGGATCTGGAAAGCTTGGCAAGCATTCAATCCTTCCACCGGCGAGAGGTACTGGTCTTTGTCTATCAGAGCCAGGCATTGCTCTTTTTGAGCGGCAGCATTGGCCGAAGCCAAAATGCCAAAGTACCTGACTTTGTAGAAACCCGAAGGCAAAATGTGGAGTAAAAATCGTTTGACAAATGTTGCTCCATACCAAGTCCAAATCTTTCCCGTTTTTTCTAAGTTATTTCAGAGTATCTTCTGTGTTTTTCAATACAGAAGCTATACAGAAGATACCCAGAAGTAACGCAGAAGATCCGGACTTGATCAGAAGACGATTCTGCCCGGAAAAACGAACGAAGATACGACCTCACGAATGAACGAACCGACAACCGACAAGGTCTAATCCCCCCACTTCACCGACAGGAGGAAAGCGCGCAGGCCGAAAATTTGGCCCGGGCCAGCGAGAGCCTTGCGGGCGGAAGGATGAAATTTTCAAGATTTTTCTTTGTTTCCATGCCCGTCCGGCAGGCGAGCGTTTCTTTTCATCCGAAAAGAAATGAAAGGGACCGTTTGGATACTACATTGACCAACAAGACCACCACCTCCCTTTCGTGTTGAGCGAACGTACGAAGGCACGAATAGATGAACGTACGAATCGATTACCAGCAAGACTTGCTTCCACCAACTTCACCGACAGGTGAAGAGCGCGTTGGGCGAAAATTTGGCCCGGGCCAGCTAGAGCCTTGCGGGTGGAAGGATGAAATTTTCAGGATTTTTCTTTGTTTCCCTGCCCGTCCGGCAGGCGGGCGTTTCTTTTCATCGGAAAAGAAATGAAAGGAGCAGCTGACACTTAAGCCTTACAACAAAACCACCTCGACACCGGTAAACCGATGCCACTCCTCCTTGCAGTGATCAGAAATGAAAAAATGTACATACAAAATTACATTAATCCTTTGGTCGTTTCATAAGAATAGGAGGAGAAAAGAGCGTAACAGTACAGGTAGCCCACAATCTGGCAGCGTCCGAAGGTCCTGTCAGCGTTTAATGGCAAAGCATCGTCTGCCGCGCTTTCTCGTTCTTTGGGGTCAAACCCAAAGGACAAGTTTGTTTTATCGGCAGTTCGGAAGCCACCGATCAACTGATTCTTTTCATCTTTTGCTTTTTCTGAAGCCATTTCTTTTGCCCAACATAGTGATTAATGATATATTTAGCGCAAATTTTTTTCAACGAACTATGAACTATTCGATATTTGACCTGCTCAAGTTGCTCGGGTCGCTGGGATTCTTCCTTTTTGGTATGAAATTGATGAGTGAATCCCTTCAAAAAGTTGCCGGAGACCGCATGAGAGGAATTCTATCGGCAATGACCTCCAACCGCTTCAAAGGCATATTTACTGGTTTTCTAATTACTGCCATCATCCAATCGTCATCAGCGACAACGGTCATGCTTGTCAGTTTTGTCAATGCCGGGCTAGTCACTTTTGCCGAATCAATCGGGGTGATTATGGGCTCTAATATTGGGACTACCGTAACCGCCTGGCTCATTTCCATTCTGGGTTTTAAAGTTGAAATCAGCATGCTGGTTTTACCCTTAATTGGCTTGACCTTCCCACTACTTTTCTCAAAAAATACCACCCGGAATAACTGGGGAAGCGTGATCATCGGCTTTGCCATTATCTTTATCGGTCTTGACTTTTTAAATCACTCGACACCTGATATCAACAATAATCCGGAGATCTTACGTTTTCTAACAGACTTTTCAAATTATGGCTATTGGTCTGTTATCATCTTCCTGCTGATTGGGGTTCTGCTAACGATGTTAATCCAATCGTCCAGTGCGGTGATGGCTTTAACGCTGGTGATGTGCTTTAATGGCTGGATTGCCTTTGACATGGCAGCAGCCATGGTACTTGGTCAAAACATTGGAACAACCATTACCGCTAACCTGGCCGCATTAATCGCCAACACATCTGCCAAGCGAACAGCCACTGCACATTTATTCTTCAACATGATCGGTGTGTTGTTGATCTTACCCGTTTTTTTCCCGTTCCTCGACCTGATTAGTTCCATTACGGTAAGCAATGGGTTCGACTCCCCCATGGTTGCTGCAGGACAGACAAGTCAGCAAACGGCCGCTGCGATACCCATTGCGCTTTCTATTTTTCATACGATATTTAATCTGCTAAACACTTTTATTCTGATCTGGTTTGTTAAGCCATTGGAAAAGCTAATCGTCAAAATCGTCAAACAAAAAGAAGACGATGAAGAATTTCGCTTGCAGTTTATTAGCACAGGTCTTCTTTCGACCATTGATCTGTCCATCTTACAGGCTCGAAAAGAATTGATGGTCTATACCGAACGGGTTGAAAAAATGTTTCATCACACCCGGGAACTGATGAAAACCAATTCATCTAAAAAAATCACGCATTATCAGCACAAGATTAAGAAATATGAAGAGATCTCCGATCAGCTTGAAGTGGAAATAGCAGCTTATCTAACCGAAGTCTCCAAGCAGGAACTCAGTCATCAGTCGGCTGAGAATATCAACAAAATGTTGCAAATAACCACTCATATTGAAAGTATTGCCGACTCGTGCTACTCGATATCGAATGCGATAAGCCGAAAAACATCCGGCAAACTTCAATTTAATGAAGATATGTACGGCAATCTGCTCCAGTTTTCCGACCGAATATCGGAGCTCTTTTGCTTAATGATTGGCGTAGTCAGAGATGGACAGCTAGATATAAACTTCCATGAGTTCAGATCCTTAATGCAAAACATCAAAAAAGATCACGACAAGCTACAGCAGGAGCATTTTAAGAACCTGCGAAAAGGAGGCTACAAAACAAAGGTCGGCGTTATTTATGCCGACATCTATACCGAACTCTTAAAAATGGGGGTTCTGGCCGATGAAGTCGTCAGCCTATTGGTATCTCAGGAAAAACCGGTCATTGAAAAGATCTATTAGCATCAGCCCTATTTCCTGGCAAGCCTTCGCTTTTATAGCTCGAAGAGTCGACGACTGATTCCCCCGCAAGAATCAAAAAAAAAAAGCCGTTTCAGCAATTAATCCTGAAACGGCTTTTTAATAGATAATCAACCTTAAAATTTATCGTCACATTATAAATGAATCACTTCATCGTAAGCTGCCGCTGCCGCTTCCATAATTGCTTCACTCATAGTTGGGTGCGGATGGACGGTCTTGATCAGCTCATGCCCGGTAATTTCCAGTTTCTTGGCTACCACCATTTCAGCAATCATCTCTGTCACATTGCCTCCAATCATATGAGCACCTAACAGCTCACCATATTTGGCATCAAAAATAAGTTTAACGAACCCCTCTTTCTGACCGGCAGCACTGGCTTTTCCGCTGGCTGAATACGGGAATTTCCCAACTTTAATTTCGTACCCGGCATCTTTGGCTTTTTGCTCAGTCATTCCTACCGATGATACTTCCGGGCTGGTATAGGTACATCCGGGGATGTTTCCGTAATCCACCGGATCAGGATTTTTTCCGGCAATCTTTTCAACGCAGGTAATTCCCTCGGCTGACGCTACGTGAGCTAAGGCAGGACCATGTACGATGTCGCCAATGGCATAAACGCCTTCCACGTTGGTGCGGTAGAAATCATCAACTTTAATTTTCCCGTTTTCCACCTCAACACCGACTTCTTCCAGACCTATTTCCTCAATATTAGGAGCAATGCCCACAGCCGACAAAACGATTTCCGCTTCCAGCGTTTCTTCTCCTTTTTTGGTTTTCACCACCACTTTGCAGAGTTTCCCTTTCGTGTCAACCGACTCGACCGATGCATTGGTCATCACCTTCATTTTACTTTTCTTGAAGGAGCGCTCCAGCGTTTTTGCCACCTCTTCATCTTCGTTCGGAACTACCGTAGGCATATATTCTACCAAGCTTACTTTTGTGCCAATAGCATGGTAAAAGTTCGCAAACTCACTACCAATGGCACCCGAGCCAACCACGACCATCGATTCGGGTTGTTTATCCAAGGTCATGGCTTCGCGATAGCCAATAATCTTCTTGCCGTCCTGTGTCAAGTTCGGCAGCTGACGAGAGCGTGCTCCGGTAGCTAAAATAATATGTTTGGCCGAAACACTTGTTTTCTTCCCTTTTTCGTCTTCAACTTCAACGGTACCTTTGTCTTTCAACCGACCATATCCGTTGATAATTTCAATTTTATTCTTTTTAAACAGGAACTGAACACCCTTGCTCATTCCACCAGCCACCTCACGGCTACGTTTGACCATCGCCGGAAAATCAGCTTTTACTTCGCCAGAAATGCTGACGCCATAATCAGCGGCATGCTTGGCATATTCAAAAGCCTGCATACTTTTCAACAAGGATTTAGTCGGGATACATCCCCAGTTGAGACAGACGCCTCCAATATTTTCTTTTTCAACAACGCCTACCTTAAAACCGAGTTGAGCAGCCCGAATAGCAGCAACATAACCACCAGGACCACTTCCTATAACTAATACATCGTAACTCATAATAATTGATTAACTGAATTTGATTGATCGCTAAAAAAAACAGCTCAACGACCAAAATGTTTTCAAAATACGTGAATACAGTCAAACAGCCCGGAGTCCATCGGGCTATTTAAAAACCAGTCTCTATTAAAACAAAAAACCGGCGCTTTGGCCGGTTTCTGTTTTAGTTCAGCAATTCGTTTAATTTATCGTGCAAATCCTGCCCTCGCAGGTTTTTGGCAACAATTTTACCTTCCGGATCAATCAATACTGAATGAGGAATCGACTGAACCCCGTACAATTGAGCTGCCTCGTTTTGCCAGTATTTCAAATCGGAAACTTGCGTCCAAGCCAGTTGATCATCGTCAATAGCTTTTAGCCACGCATCTTTTTCCCGGTCGAGCGAAACGCCCAAGATATCAAAGCCTTTATCTTTAAAGCTATTGTATGCGCTCACCACATTGGGGTTCTCTTTGCGACAGGGACCACACCATGCTGCCCAGAAATCGACTAACAAGTATTTACCACGGAAAGAAGATAGGCTGACGGGATTTCCATCCACATCATTCATGGTAAACTCAGGCGCCTGAACACCAATCGCAGTCCGGCCTTTTTCAGCAACAAACTCTTTCAGTTGCTTGGTGTACACCGATGAATCCAACTCAGCCGGAAACAAATCAACTAACTCTTTCAACTCAGTATACTCCAACTGTTGAGCTAACTGTGTTAAAACGATGAATGGAGCAACCAGGGAATTACTGTGCTCCTTAACGAAGTTTTTGGCGTAAACCTGCATGTTATCATTGGCTGCCTCAGCGTCAATCCGAATCCGCTCAACTTCGTCCTGGTTTCCGGCAGCCATGGCAGCTGAATATTGCTGTTGGTATTCATTCATTTTTTCCTGCATTAGCTGAACTTCATCCAGGTACTCATTAAACATGTCCGTAATTGGCGATCCTATGATTTTCGTATTGCGCAAGCTGTCGATGTTAGCTTCCACGTTAATATTCTCATTTTCGAGAAAGAACTGAGCAAAATAATCACGCTCCCCTATCCTTAGGTAATGAAGCTCTGGTATATCAACCGCCCCTTCGAAGGAAAATTCGCCATTCACCAGATTGGCTGTATCGGTTGTAACTGGTCGTCCATTCTCTGCTTTCACAAGGAAAACAAGGGCAGAATCCAGCCCGGCAACCGTACCATTAAGCTGATATTTGGCTGAATTGCTCTGACAACCAGCAATAAAAAGTAACAGAAGAATAAATAAACCTAAATTTCTCATTGGTCATTTTTTTTTGATTGATAATAGTTTTTCAATAATTCAAGAGCCGCAACAAATGAACTCATCTCCTGCCCCAACACTTTCTTTTCAAAGCTTGCAGTCAGTTCTTTTAACGCGTTATTCTGGTAGAAATCAGACTTTAAGTGGTCATTAATCGTTTCGTACATCCAGAACTTGGATTGCTCATTTCGCTTGTGCTGAAAATAACCATTTTTTTTCACTAAACTGATATATTCCTGAATGGTCTCCCAAATTTTGTCAATTCCGATATGATGGAAAGCAGAACAAGTCAAGACTTTTGGCACCCAGCCTGACTCCGTTGGTGGAAACAAGTGCAAAGCATTTAAGTACTGCACGCGTGCCATTTCCGCTTTATCAATATTGTTTCCATCGGCTTTGTTGATGGTGATGACATCCGCCATTTCCATAATGCCTCTTTTGATACCCTGCAACTCATCGCCGGCTCCGGAGAGCATCAACAACAAGAAAAAGTCGACCATCGAATGCACCATCGTTTCACTTTGTCCGACCCCCACAGTCTCAATAAAAATGGTATCGAAACCAGCTGCTTCACAAAGCACAATTGTTTCGCGGGTTTTGCGGGCCACTCCTCCTAAAGAGCCAGCCGACGGGGAAGGACGAATGTATGCATTGGAATCGGACGAAAGTTCTTCCATCCGGGTTTTATCTCCCAAAATACTTCCTTTAGAACGCTCGCTGCTGGGATCGATAGCCAGAACAGCCAGTTTCCCACCCTGCCGGGTAATATGTTTCCCCATCGATTCGATAAAGGTACTTTTACCTACTCCCGGCACACCGGTAATACCAATGCGCAGCGACTTCCCGCTATAAGGTAAACATTGGGTAATAATTTCGCGGGCAACCTCCTGATGTTCCTTTTTGGAACTTTCGACCAAGGTAACCGCCTGGCTGAGAGTGGTAATATTGCCTGCTAAAATACCGTCAACATAGTCCGCTGCCGTTTTGATTTTTTTACGCTTACTCTTCAAAAAACGCTGAATAGAATCTTCGTTAAACGTTTCGGGTTGATCGATGCCTTTATTCACATTCAGCCCTTTATATTGTTTGTCGTTTTCGATATGGTTGTAATTTTTTTTTGTACTCATTTTGAGAAAATTTCTACGAAGGTAAAACTTAGGTTAACAACAAAAAAATAAGCCGCTCCAAAAAAAATGAAGCGGCTTTTAATTCTTCCTATTTTTTTGCTGTTACCCGGTGACCTTAATGTTACTTGAAACCCGCAATATCGTTGTTGGGTTTTTCGGGTCATTGGTTATCACAGTAATCGACTTGTTCTGACGTCCTCGTTTTCCTTTTGAGTTAAACTTCACTTTTAAAGGAACCACTTCATTTTTAGAAATGATTTTCTTCTCGGGTGTAACAGCGGTGCACCCACAGGAGGTTTTAACCCGACGGATAATTAAATCACGTTGTCCCTCATTCTTAATATTAAAGGTGTACTCCACTTCATCGCCCTGGTTAATATCGCCAAAGTCATGTGCTTTCTCGTTAAACGAAACCACCGGAGCACTGGCCAGCTCTTCTGCTGTCAGGCTTGAAAAATCTTCTTCAATAGTGGCAGACACACCTATCGAATTGCGGTAATTCGACTCTCCGTTAATATTTAGATAGATGCGGTGCATCATAAAACCGAAAGTATTCAATTGCTTAGCATCATAAGTCACCACAATTTTTCCTTTTCCCTTGGCTGGAATTGTTTCAGGAATTGCTTTTGCAGTCAGATGTCCGGGAGGTGTTTTAAACTCTACCCTTACCGACTCATCTGTGTCGTTAATCACTTCCAGCTCTTCCGTTTTCACTTCGTTCTCCGTAATCTTCACAAACGAAATATGATTGGTCTTGGCACGTAGCGGACCGATTTCCCGAGGATATAACTCAACGAGCGTTTTCTCTCGCTGCTCAACTGCTCCCTTAATTCTTAATATCGTATTTGCATTCTCAGCGTTGGATGTTACCGTGACGGTTTTGTTAAAAGGACCGGGTCTGTTACGAGGATTATAACTCACTTTTATAAATCCTTCTTGCCCCGGAGCTACGGGAGCCTTAGTCCACTGAGGAGTGGTGCATCCACAAGAGGCACGAACATTATTTAAAATGAGTGGTGATGCACCATTGTTCACAAACTTGAAATTATAGGTTTGTGAACCATCTTCTTCTTTAAACGTACCAAAATCATGCTCCTGTGTTTCAAAATCAATTTTAGCTTTTACTGTCTGTGCCACACTGGAAGTGCCTGCTACAAATGAGATTAGTACTAAAAAAGTGAAAAAATTCTTCATAACCAATTTTTTATATGAGGTGTTAATTTTCTGATCAAAGATAACAATCACGCGTGAACTACGCACAAACAAAGCTATAAAAGCTTCATCCCCATAGGTGTTAATGCATCACTAACTTTTGTTAATGAATTGTTAACACCGGGCAGCTTTCCTAAAGAATAAGTAGTTTCGTGGTTGTCAATTGAGTATATAGGTAAAATGGGAAGAAACACAATAAGATACGTTATTATTCTAGCCACATTTTCTGTTTTGGGAATTATCCTGATTCAATTCTTTTTCTTAAGGAATACCGTTAACCTGAATGAGAAGAAGTTTCACGAATCGACCACCAAGGCTTTAAATAGTGTAGCGCACAAATTGGTTTCCTACAACCAACAAGTTCATGGATCAAGTGCCAAAGTAAATTTACCCAATGCGGTAGATCAAATATCAAACAATTACTACGTTGTCAATGTAAACGAAGATATTCACCCGGGTTTATTGGAACATTTTCTGATCCAGGAATTCAAGAATCACAACCTAAACGTTGATTTTGAATACGCGATATACGATTGTGAAAACGAAAAGATGGTATACGGAAAATACCTTACGGAAAACAACGACTCAACAACCGCGAATTACCTCACGAGCAACCAATCAGATGAATGCCAAGCCGAAGAACGGCTGTTTGAAAAACACTATAAAACCCAAACAGCGAAGACCGAATGTGGCCTACCCATTTGTGAAAAGTACACTTATTACTTTGGCGTTTCCTTTCCCAACCGATCAAAATACTACAGCAGCCAGGTGCATGCATGGTATGTGGTCAATGGTTTTCTGCTCCTTGTTATTCTATTCTTCGGATACACCTTGTTTGTCATCTTCAAACAGCGCCGGCTAAGCGAAATTCAGAAAAACTTCATTAATAACCTCACCCACGAATTTCGAACGCCCATCGCCTCGATTGATCTTTCGTCCAAGGTTATTTCAGACCCGAAAATACTCGAGCACCCCAAACGACTGAAAAAATACACCTCAATCATTAGCGAACAAACCCTCCGCCTATCGGCCCAGGTGGACAAGGTTCTGCAAATGGCCAGCATCGAAAAACAAGGACTTAAGCTGGATTTAACGCTAGTTGATTTAAAACACTTTGTAGAAAAAAGCATTGCTGATTTTAAGACCAGCCAAAACGGCAATCAATACAGCATCAATTTCCATAGCGAAATGGAAGAAGTGAAGGTCAAAGCAGACACCTTGCATTTTTCGAATGTCATTTTCAATATTCTGGATAATGCGATCAAATATTGCGATGGAGTACCTCAGATAGAGGTAACAGTCCGTCAAACAAAAAAAGATATTCGCATACAATTCGCAGACAATGGAATTGGCATTCCCAAGGAATTTCGGAAAAAAATATTTGGCCGATTCTACCGAATTCCAACCGGGGATATTCACGATGTAAAAGGCTTTGGCCTGGGACTTGACTATGTCAACAAAATTATTTCTCGCCACCACTGGAAAATTGAAGTCTCTGATAATTCGGCAAAAGGAAGTATATTTACCATCATAATTCCAAAATAGAGGTCAGGACCTATTGCTTATTTTCCTGATCACCTGATGCTCAAGACGCTCAAAAATAGGAACAGGACATTAATTATTTCACAGAACTTGACTATGGAACTTACCGGAAAAAAAATTCTTTTGGTTGAAGATGATAAAACCCTCAACTTCATCATACGCGACAATATGGAGGAGGCTGGCTATGAAGTCAAAGCCGCCGAAAATGGACAGGATGCCTATGAGATTTTCACCAATAATTCGTTTGACCTATGCCTGCTGGACGTGATGCTTCCCAAGTTGGACGGGTTCTCACTAGCCAAAAAAATTCGTGAAAAGGATCAGTCCATTCCCATCCTGTTTTTAACAGCCAAGGCCATGACAGAAGATAAAATCAATGGGTTTACCATTGGCGGCGACGACTATATTACCAAGCCTTTCAGCATGGAAGAGCTGTTGCTTCGCATTAAGGTTTTCCTGAAACGTAGCCATACCGATGTACTTGAAGCTGAAGAGCTGAACAACTACCAGGTTGGACACTTCAATTTCCTGTTTGACAACCTAACCCTTCAATATGAAGATGAAAAACGCACCTTAACTTATAAGGAAGCCGAACTGTTGAAGTATTTCTGTGACCATGCCAATTCGGTGCTTAGCCGGTCGGATATCCTCAAAAATGTGTGGGGGTCTGATGATTATTATCTGGGTCGAAGCCTCGATGTATTTATCTCCCGCTTACGCAAGTACCTCAAGAGTGATTCCAACATTAAGATCATTAATTTGCACGGAATAGGCTTTCGGTTTAATGCGCCGGTTGAAAAACAATGACCAGACTTTTCGCTAAAAAAAGGATCGTCTGCCAACAAAAAATCCCGGCTAAAAAAGCAGGGATTTTAATTTATCTTAATCGTAAGTCCTTACATCAGTTCGTATTCATCACCAAACGAGACCCCCATTTTGCGAGCTTTCAGAATTAGTGGATTATCCGCTTCGACGAGACTCAGTTTTCCACCAACTTCTTCCAGAGGAACCGTTGTCAATAAATTATTTTTCACCGCGACCATGGAACCAAAATTTCCTTCGGCAATGCATTGGGCTGCAAACGAACCATAGCGGGTAGCCAGTATTCTGTCCATCGGGCTGGGACTTCCTCCACGCTGAACATAACCCAATACCGTTTCGCGGGTTTCTATGCCTGTAAACGTATGAATGGCCTCGCCAACATGCGCGGCTGCAGATACCTTTTTCGGATGCTCAATACCTTCCGCAACTACCACAATCGAATACGGTTTATTGCTTTGGTAACGTTGTTCTATTTTTTTACAAATCGAACGAATGTTATACTCCACTTCCGGAATCAGAACAATATCACCACCACCAGCCATTCCGGCATACAGAGCAATCCATCCGGCATGGTGTCCCATCACTTCAATAATCATCACCCGCTGATGCGAATTCGCAGTAGTATGTAGACGATCAATAGCTTCGGTGGCAATCTGCACAGCCGAATCAAAGCCAAAGGTAACATCCGTTCCCCAAACATCATTATCAATGGTTTTTGGAATACCAACAATATTCAAGCCTTCCTCCTGAAGCCGGGCAGCTGTTTTCATCGTTCCGTTGCCTCCGATACAAACAATCGCATCCAACCCTAATTCCTGATAGTGTTGCTTAATCAGCTCCGGCTTATCATTTTCTCCATCTTTTACTACCTTATACGGTTTCTCTCGCGAAGTTCCCAAAATGGTTCCTCCCAAAGTCAGAATGCCGGACAAATGTGACTCCTTAAGTTCAACAAAATCTTTTTCAATCAGACCCGAAAATCCAGCGGTAAATCCAATAACCTCCATTCCGTAATCGACAATCGCTGTTTTCCCAACTCCTCTAATGGCTGCATTTAGTCCCGGGCAATCTCCCCCGGCCGTCAAAATTCCAATTCGCTTTGGTTTTTCAGTACTCATACTATACTAATTTTGAAATTACCACGAGCTTGTGGCCAGTTAAAATATCAATCTAAATTACTAAAAGTAATTCGCTTTTTTTCAAAAAAAATCACTTTCATTAATCTTAATCTCTTGGATAGCCTGACCTACAGCCATGAATAGGGTTTCTGTCCGGTCGGATTCTAATTCTGCCCCCGAACATTAAAATGCCTCACAGGGGCTTCTTGCCTTCCCTCTTTTCACCCATTTTTGCCCCAACCATTATGCACAATTCTCACTATTGGAGCCTACTGTAAATACCCAAGTTTTTTATTAAATTCGTACCATCATTTTAAATTATCTCAAATTTAAATCGAAAACCTAAAAATTAATTACCTATGAGACGAGTCTATTTGCTACTGTTTGCCTCTGTTCTAGTATTTGTGACAGCCTGTAATTCAGGCACTAAAAAAACAGAAGATACAAAAGGAGAAAAATCGGCGAAAATGGAAGAGCCTGCAGCCGACAATACATTAACTGCCGCTGAAAAGGAAGCCGGATGGGTGCTTCTATTTGATGGAGAAACACCGGAAGGCTGGCGTGGAGTTAATAAAGACCATTTCCCTACGGGATGGCAAATTGCTGATGGGACCATGATGTGTAAAGGCTCTGGTGAAGGAGAAGCCGGTGCTGAAGATGGTGGAGACATCCTTTTCGACAAAAAATTCAAAAACTTCCAACTGAAATTGGATTGGAAAATTTCAGAAGGTGGAAACTCCGGTATTTTTTACTTGGGTGAAGAAGTTGAAGATTGGCCAATTTACAAAACTGCTCCTGAAATGCAGATTCTGGACAACGAGCGTCATCCAGACGCCATGTTGGGTAAAGATGGCAACCGCATGGCCGGATCGCTGTACGACATGATTCCTGCCAAGCCACAAAATGCCAAACCTGCTGGCGAATGGAATAGTGTTGAGATTATTTGCTATCAAGGAACAGTTGTACACAAACAGAATGGTGAAGTGGTTGTTGAATACCACTTGTGGACAGACGATTGGAATGAGATGGTTGCCAACAGTAAATTTCCTGGGTTGAACGAAAATTGGGCTGATGTTCCCAAAGAAGGTTTCATCGCTTTGCAAGACCATGGAAACGATGTTTGGTTCAAAAACATTAAAATCAAAGAAATGTAAAATCCGCTTTTTGCAAAGATATAAAAGGGTTGCCGTTGCAACCCTTTTTTGTTTTTCATACATTCATATCACGTTTACGTCATGAGGCGAAAACGCTGTTCATAATTAATTCTAACTTAGAACATCAACTATGAAAACCATAGGACTTGTTGGAGGAACCAGCTGGGTATCAACGCTGGAATATTATCGACTAATCAACCTTTTCATGAATGAAAAGAAAGGTGGCTTGAATGCGGCGCGCATCATCATCTATTCGCTCAACTTTGGCGAAATTGATGCCATGCGTCAAAAAAATGATCAGCTATCCATCATGCTCACGCTTAAACATGCAGCGCTCAAACTGGAAGGCAGTGGAGCCGATTGTCTCTTACTGGGAGCCAACACCATTCACCAATATGCCGAAGACATTCAGCAAGCCCTTCGTGTTCCTTTAATTCATATTGGAGAAGCCACTGCGACTAAAATCAGCCAGGCAGGCCATAAAAAAGTAGGCTTGCTTGGAACAAAGAAAACCATGGAGCTCGATTTTTACAAAGAAAAGCTGGCCGAACAATCCATCGAAACATTGGTTCCGGAAGAAGATGACCGAAACTTCATCCAAAACTGTATCCTAAATGAACTGGTAAACAATCAGTTTCTTCCGGAGAGCAAAAATGGGTTTCTCCAAATTATTCAAAATCTCAAAGAAAAGGGCGCCGAAGGCATTATCCTGGGATGCACGGAAATTCCTTTACTCATTCAACAAGAGGATTGTGACATTCCGCTGTTTAACACCACGGAGATTCACGCGCGGGCAGCTGTTGAATTTGCCATTTAAACAAACCGCCTATGCATTCTGATTACATTACCCGAGTTTCCTTTGAGATCATGAAGACGCGCTTTCTGGAAGTACTGACAGGCTTAAATTTTCCGGAAGAAAAGGCGGCTACATGTGCGGCCATTTTTGCAAACAATAGTTTGGATGGCGTCTACTCGCATGGCGTCAACCGCTTTCCACGTTTTGTGGAGTACATCAAAAAGGGTTACATCAAACCAGACTTGGAAGCGAAATGCCAAGCACAAGTTGGAGCAATAGAACAGTGGGACGGACAACTTGCGCCGGGACCAAGCAACGCAGTGCAAGCTACCGAACGCGCCATGAAGCTAGCCCAAACAAACGGGATAGGACTCGTTGCGCTGGCAAACACCAACCACTGGATGCGCGGGGGAACATACGGCTGGCAGGCTGCGCGCAAAGGCTTTGCCTTTATGGGGTGGACCAATACCATCGCCAACCTGCCGGCTTGGGGAGCCCGCGAATGCAAGCTCGGCAACAATCCGCTGGTACTTGCCCTTCCTTACCAGAGCGAAGCGATAGTTCTGGACATGGCCATGTCGCAATTCTCTTACGGAAAGATGGAAGATAGTCGGCAGCTGAATGATGAATTGCCTTTCCCTGGTGGCTTCAACCGACAAAACCAACTCAGTACCAATCCGAAAGAAATTTTGGAATCGCGCCGCCCCCTACCCATCGGCTACTGGAAAGGCGCTGGTTTATCGCTGCTACTGGACTTGATGGCAACCATGCTTTCTGCAGGTTTATCCACATCAGCACTTACCAAACAAAACAAGGATGAATATGGAGTATCCCAGATTTTCATTGCCATCGACCTCAAACAATTGCCTAACTTCCCAGCGATGGAACAAATGTTGCAGACCGTCTTGGATGACTTTCTTTCAGCTGAACAAGTCATGCCTCAAGGATCTTTGCGCTATCCGGGACAGCGGGTTATTCAAACGCGTGAAGAAAACCGCAGACTGGGCATTCCGGTATACGCTGACATTTGGCAACAAATTCTTGCCTTATAATAAGCCAGGAAACAACAGCAGACAAAAAAAAGAAGCCCGGAGCATTTTCTGTCCGGGCCTGAATTTTATCGTTTAAACTGAAGACCAATCCATTTATTCGTATTGCTGAATAATGGTGCCTACCATGCGCAGTAAAGCGGTATGGGTATCAATAAAATTGTATATCGCTTGCAGTTCCTGCAACGAAGCATTCAGGTAAATCAACTGTACATCGCGAAAGTTAAAGGAGTTGATCGAGCCGCTATCAAACTTTTCACGGGCAATCTGAAAATTCAGTTTGGCTGCTTCCATATTTTCCCGGGCCACCGTAAGCAACTCCTGCCGAACCAAATAAAACTCATACAAGTTCGCCAGCTTATTATCCAGCTCATGCTTCATTTGTTCCAACTCAACCAAGCCGTTTTCCTCTTCCAGCTTAGCAATTTGAAGTGCCCTTTTCCGATTTCCTCCGCTAAACAAATTGTAGCTTAGTGTGAAGTTACCGTACATATTATTGACGTTACTCCATGAAATACCAGAGTTTTCATAGTCGTTCCCCGTTCGGGTGTGTGCAGCGCCTCCCGAAAATGAAAGTGTTGGGTAATACGAACTTTTAGCCGACAGAATCGCATTCTCAAGCAAATTCTGACTGATGTATTGATTTTTAAGACTTTTATTGTTGCCCATCATCTGGGTCTGCAAATCAGCCAACTCATAATTTACCGGAATAGCTTCAAATTCGTCGTTCAACTGATAAGTGTCCCCGCTATCATCAGCCATTAAAAATGCCAAATCGCGCAAGGCATTCTTGTAAAACACCTGCTGCGACAAGTAGCTTGTTTTATCGGCCAGATAAGCATTTTGAGCCTGTAGCACATCAAATGTCACAGCCGAGCCAAAATCCTTTCGCTGCTGAGCCCGACGATAACGATCTTCGGATAGCAGCATCACTTCGTTTAACACGTCGAGCCGCTCCTTTTCCAGTAAGGCAGCATAGTAGGCCAATACGACCGACTGGATGGTTCCTTCAACCATGATCGCCGTATTTTGCTTCGACAGCTCTTCCAACTCAACAAACCGTTGCTTGCTGATCTTCACCGCGAAGCCATCAAAAAGCGTCCAATTCAGATTCACCCCTCCCGAAAACCGGTTCTGAATATAGTCCTCGTTGGCATTATCATTCAGGGCATAATCAGCCCCTAACGACACCCCCACATAAGGATACCGGCCTGCTGCACCCCAGCTATTATTGATGGCTGCAATCTGCTCTCTCTGTTTGACTAATGTGATATCATAATTATTTTCAAGCGACCGGCTAATGGCATCTTCCAGACTTAACACCGGTTGAGCCTGTAAACTAAAGCTTGCCAAAACAAGCAACAAGAAGATCTTCATTCGTTTCATAAACACCTTTTTATTATTTAGTAAAGCTTGATGTGAGCTTTTAGTTTGACTTTTTCTCATTTCGTCCATTCTCATTTTCAAGCTTTCTTAAACTGTGCAGATAAGCTATCTCAACTTCTTCGGGTTTAAATTTACGTCCATGCCACAGCTGCCGGGCAACACGCCTAACATCATTCAAAATCATAATCAGAGCCGGGAAGAACAAAAGGATAAACAAGGTTCCGAACGCTACCCCATACACCAGCGAAATAGCCATTGGAATCAGGAACTGAGCTTGAAAACTCTTTTCTAAAACTAAAGGAAATAAGCCAAATGACGTCGTCAAAGTCGTTAGAATAATCGGGCGAAGGCGATTCTTCCCTGCTTCTACAATAGATTCCCTTACCTTCCCTCCTGCCTCAATAAGCGAATTGTATTTTGCCAGAAACACGACAGAGTCGTTGACAATTACTCCGGTAAGGGCAACAATTCCCCACAAGCTCAATATGGAGACCGGTTTCCCATGAATTCCATGCCCCCAGATGGAGCCCAGCACCGCCAAAGGTATCATAATCAGAATCAACAGTGGCTGTTCGAACGACTTGAAGTTGATCATCAAAATAAAGACAATCATCAAAAAGGCCAGCGGAAAATAAATGACCATATCCGACATGTTTCGCTGACTTTCTTTTTGCTGCCCTTGGTATTCAACACTAATACCGGCATGTAAGGCAAGCAATTCCGGCATAACACTCTGCTCAATTTGCTCCAGAATTTCGGTTACCGAAGCATCCGGATCGACCAGCTCGGCACTAACCCGAATTTCGCGCCGTCCGTTGAAGCGCTGAATATTGACCGGCCCCCGCTCCAGATTATAATCGACCAGCTCGGCCAACGGATAATCGCCGGCAACCGTTTTTATTTTCATCCGCTCCATCTGCCCCAGAGTCGTCCGGTCCTCGCGGGGATAACGCACCCATATGCGCAACTCATCGCGTCCTTCCTGAATACGCTGCGCCTGGCCACCATAAAACCCTTGCCGCACTTGACTGGCAATGGAAGCCTCTGTCAGGCCAAGCATGTAAGCAATCGGCTTCAGCTTCAGTCGAACCTCCTGTTTTCCCAGCGCATTGTTGTCAACCACATCTTTCAACTGCGGCATCTCCTCAAGCTTACTCATCAGAAAATCGCGCCCCGATTTTAGCTCCTCAATATTCCGGGAGAGCAAGCTGATGGAAACAGGATCGCCAAAACGTCCGCGTGCGCCAATAGTAAATTTCTCTGCCTCCAGCACCGGTCCAACTTTCTTATTCACCCGGTTAATTATTTCATAGGTACTGATGCCGGTTTCTTCTGAGTTCCGAGGAAAAACATTGATATTACCAGCGTGTGCCCCGGTTTCCTGCCCATCAAAAGCACTACCCATATTCACAAAAGCATTATCGATAATGTCAACCGTATCGTTGTACTCCTTTTTCAAATCATCATTCACCTCCCACACGGCTTGCTCAAATCGGGTCAGGTAAGTCATCGTCTGCGCTTCTCCCTGCCCTGGTGTAAAGGCAATATTAATGTTGAATGAATCGAATTCCATGCGAGGAAAGAAGGTGGTTTTAATAATTTGTCCCCCAAGCAATCCGGCTGTAATCAGCACCATAGCCAGCGGCACACCAACCACTAAGTAACGCCATTGCACAATCAATTTCAACACCCGATCGTAGGCATAATTGCGCAACCAGTTAAACATTCTCTCGGAGTATTTTCTGAATCCCTTCTTACGGGCATTCATTGTTCGTTCGCTAAGCACATGCTCATTCCCCAAGTGAGCCGGCAGTACCAGGAAAGCTTCGAAAAGCGAAAAGAACAAGCTGGCACACACGATGAAAGCCATTTCATGCATCATCTCCATTCTTCCGGTAATAAAGAACAAAGGAGAGAACGCAATAATGGTTGTGGTAACCGATGTGACCACTGCAGGAATTACCTCCACCGTACCATCAATAGCGGCCCGCATCGGGCTTTTGCCCATCTCGAAATGCTGGAAAATATTTTCGCCGATCACAATTCCGTCATCCACCAAAATACCGATGACCAAGATCATTCCAAAAAGAGAAATCATATTGATGGTTACCCCCATCAGGTTGGCTACAATAAACATGGCCAGGAAAGAAGCCGGTATTCCCCAGGCCACCCAAAGGGCCAGTCGGGTACTCAGCATGAATGCCAGTGCTAAGACCACTAGCACCAAGCCCTGCAAACCATTGGTGTATAGTAAATCCAGTCGGCTGTGTAGCAACTCAAGGAACGAAAATGTCACCCCCACTTCTACTCCGGGATGCTTGGCATTAAATTCCTCAATGTATTGATGCACATACTCATCAATATCTTCCAGGTCCTCTACTATTAATTTTGAAATGCTGATGGTTACCACAGGTTTTCCCTTACGCAAGCTCTTGGTTGGCACATCAGCAAACTTCTTTTTCACCTCGGCTACATCGCGAATGCGAATGAGGCTGCCATCCATATTTGCCCGCAAGACAATATCTCCAATTTTGTTAGGATCAGGACTTCGCGAACGCAGACGGATAATTAATTCTTCCTGCATGGAGCGAATCTCTCCTCCGGAAATATCGCGGTTGTTTTGCGAAATGGCGTTTTCCAGATCGCTAAAAGTGATACCATAGCGAAGCAGATCGTGCTCTGCCGCTTCCACCGAAATCTCCAGCTGCGGAAATCCATAAATATCAACCTGACTCACTTTGCCCGATGCCAGCAATTCTTCTTCCACCTGCTGGGCATATTCTTTGAGGGTCATTAAATCGACATCACCACTCATGCGCAAAAACAAAGCACGCGAAGTCGTACGTTGTTTGAAAACAATGGGACGCTCAGCAGCCGAGGGAAAGGAGGAAATTCCGTCCACCGCATTTTTCACCTCTATCAAAGTTTCATCAATATCGATATCGCCTGTCACTTCAATTTGCACCCTTGCCGAATTTTCCGAAGAAGTAGAGGTGATCTCATAAATTCCAGGAATTCCTCTCACGGCTTCCTCAATCCGCGAGGTAACCCCCTCTTCCATTTCAACTGGAGAAGCTCCCGGGTAAAAAACCGACACATAGATATTTCTCGAAGGTCTTTCCGGAAAGAAAGACTTTTTCATGGTGTACATGCTTAACCCACCAATAACCAGCAGAAAAACCAGAATAAGGTTGGCATAGAACGGAAATCGTACAAAAATCTCAACTGCCTTTCTCATCGTCTTTCTTTTCCTTTGGTGTATTTCCACTGGTCTGGGCGTCCAGAATTTCAACCGGCGTGCGCTCTTTCACATTGATCAATGCCTCCTGAACCACATAAGTGCCCTCTTCTAAGCCATCAAAAATCAAGCTAGAGGTATTGACTTTAATAATATTGATTTGCTGTTTCTGCAGGTAGCCATTAACAACCGTGAACACGGTATTGGTATTAAACACAGCACTGCGGGGAATCTCCATAGCATCTTCAATCAGGTAACCCGGGAACTCAACCGACAAATACTCACCGGCCAACAATTCGGCTCCTGCCTGGGGATCCACTTTGATAAAAACACTGCGCGACTGCGAATTCTGATCGACAAAGGCGGCTTTACGAATAACCGTGCCGTGCAAATTTCCATGTTGCCCCTTAATCACATTCACCCGATCGCCCAACTTAATCCATTTCGAAAATTCGTTTTCAACTGGAACTTCCAATTCCAGCATATCGGTACGAATCATTTTTGCAATCTGTCCTCCGGTATTCACATAAGCTCCAACTTCCTGCATCACCTGCGTAAAAGTGCCATCAAACGGGGCGTGCATGGAGTGCCGCTCCAAGCGTTTTTCATCCTGACGGATACTGTAGTAATCATTCAATATTCCCTGGCTAGCCAAGAAAATCTTCAATTTTTCATTATCGTATTTCGGAAGCTCCGGAAATTGCACATTCAAATCGATCTGGTTGAAGAAGTCCAGAAAAGCCTGATAACTGTCGGGAAAGTCAATTTTGAGATCAGGCAAAATATTGGTCAGGCTTTTTAGGAAAACACTTTTCTTACTTTTTAAAGCCAATTCCATCTCATCTTTATAAATGCTCGCCAGATGTTGTCCTTTTTTAAACGATGTCCCTTTTTTCAAGCTCACCGATCCGGCTTCTATTTTTCCGGCAGCTTCAGCTACCAACAGAACATCATTTCCAGAAATCACTCTTCCCTGAGCCGTGACACCCGATAGAACATCCTGATAAACGACCTGCTCGGCAGACACATAGCGTTTCACTTCGACTGGCGGACCTTGTTTGGGTTCCGGCTTCATCGAGATAAAAAGTCTTGACAAAGCCGCCGATCCTCCCAAAAGGACAATCAGGGCAATGACAACAAACGTAATTTTTCTCCAATTCATGCGATTTTATTGATAGGTTAAATAAGTACTAGTTAGACAGAGAATCTATTTTGACCCTCGGTCAGAAAATTTCCATTTCATAATCTTCAAAAGAACAAGCAAATAGCATCAAAAGCAAAGCTCAAACAAGCATATTTGATAGTTAACGCTAGGCATTTAGCTCAAAAGTGGACCAAATCAGCTGCAAAATATAAAATCATGATTTAAAGTCTGCTCTTAAAAAGCACTTTATTTGCAAAATCCGCTCACTCTTGTCCACTCAAAAAAAGACTTAAACTTCTATCGATCGTTTAATCCAGCTAACAAAAACGAGCCTCCAAACCAAAACGGATCACAATATCCGACGATAATCCCAAAGCCCCACTCTATTAAATGTAAATATTTCTAAATAAGAGAAAAAAGTTAATCCGAGCAGCTCATTCCGCTAGAAAATTCAAAAACACGGAATATTTCACCAAGCGTAAAACAGATTTATATACCTTTGCCTTCCTTATTATTTATTGAGAACTTTCAACGTAAATGCAAGTATTAAATTTTGATACCATTGTTATTGGCAGTGGCTTAGCAGGCTTAGCGGCAGCCTACCATGCTTCGAAGCACGGAACCGTTGCTATCCTTTCAAAATCACAGCTGGACACCAGCAATTCCTATTACGCACAAGGGGGAATTGCCGGGGCAATAACCGACGAGGACTCGCCTGAATTGCATTACCATGACACCGTTGTTGCCGGACGGGGACTATGTGAAAAAGAAGCCGTTCAGCTACTGGTTACTGAAGGTCGTGATCGGATTTTAGAGCTGATTGAACTGGGAATGCAGTTTGACAAAAAAGACGGAGAATATGTTTTAGGGCTGGAAGGCGGACACAGCAAACGTCGCATTCTGCATGCCGGAGGCGATGCCACCGGAAAAGCGCTGACCTGCTTTCTGCTACAAATTGTGAAAGAACAGCCAACCATCTCCTCATTTGAATATACAGCCGCAACCAAATTGTTAATTGACGAAGGTCAGTGCACAGGAGTTCAAGCCATTGATTTTATCTCGGGCAAAAGCATGATCGTCACGGCCAAAGCCAGCATTCTGGCAACGGGTGGCCTTTCGCGTCTGTTCAGCCGAACAACGAACCCTCACACGGCAACGGGCGATGGGATTGCATTGGCTTACGATGCGGGTGCCGAACTAGCCGACATGGAATTCATTCAATTTCATCCCTCGGCCCTTTCCTTAAAGGACAAGGATGCATTTTTAATTAGTGAAGCCGTACGCGGAGAAGGTGCTTGGCTGCTGAATACAAACGGAGAACGATTCATGAAAGAGGTGCATCCACTGGCGGAGCTTGCTCCACGTGACATTGTAGCCTTTTCAATTTACCGTCAGATGCAAAAACTCAAGAGTCCGCACATCTACCTCTCGATGAAACACATGGATCCGGAGAAGACAAAAACCCGCTTTTCGACCATCTACAATAAACTCAAAGAATATGGCTACGACATGACCACCGACCTGCTACCGATTGCTCCGGCAGCACATTACATGGTTGGCGGCATTAAAACCGATTTGAACGGAGAAACTAATATCTCTGGGCTTTTCGCCTGCGGCGAAGTTGCCTCGACGGGAGTTATGGGCGCCAACCGACTTGCCAGCAACTCACTGTTAGAATGTTTGGTGTTTGGAAAAAGAGCCAGCGAACAAGCGGCAAAACGAAAAGCCGCGACACATCAGCAGATCATCCAAGGCGGGCTTTCGAATGACCCGAAAAATGAGCAAGCCTTTCTTCAAATCAAAAACAAGATTGCTGATCTCATGTCAGACAAAGTAGGTATTGTTCGCAACGGAAAGCAGCTGCAGGAAACAATCATCGAGTTGGAAGCAATGAGCAAGCAGCTTCCTTCAAAAACAACCGACTACAACGAACTAAAAACCAAGCAAATTTTACAAATCTGCTTGTTGATTACGCGATCGGCCTTGCTGCGCGAAGAAAGCCGCGGCGGACATATTCGGGAAGATTACCAACACGAGTCCCCCGACTTCCGACTACATATTATTCAACAAAAAAATAAAGAACCTCTATTTATACCCATTCAAACATGATGAACGCACAAGAACTGGAAGCAGCTAAAACACTCATTCAGCTAGCGCTGGACGAAGATGTTGCAACGGGAGATATTACAACCAACAACCTCATTCCGGCAGAGACCCGCCGCAAAGCCTACATGGTAGCTAAAGCTGATGGCGTGATTGCCGGCTTGCCCATTGCCGAAATGGTTTTCCGCCACTTTGATGAAAGCCTGGTTTGGGAACCTCAGGTTGAAGAAGGTGCACGCGTAAGCAATGGAACCGTGCTGGTTCGTTTTGAAGCATCGTACCGAGCCCTGCTAACGGCAGAACGGACCGCGCTAAACTTCTTCCAACGCCTGTCGGGTATTGCTACCATGTCGGCCCTATACGCCGATGCCGTGAAAGACAGCAAAACCGTTATTCTGGACACCCGCAAAACCTTGCCAGGATTCCGCATGCTGGACAAATACGCGGTAAAAACAGGCGGAGCAAGCAATCACCGCATTGGCCTGTACGATATGGTAATGATTAAAGACAACCACATTGAAGTGGCTGGCGGAATTACTCCGGCAGTGGAACAAATCAGGAGTAAAATTCCGGCCGACATAAAAATAGAGGTGGAAACCACCACGCTGGAGCAGGTACAAGAAGCGGTAGAAGCCAAAGCCGACATCATCATGCTCGACAATATGGACAATGCCACCATGACCAAAGCGGTTCAGTTAATTGCAGGGAGAGCTAAAGTTGAAGCCTCGGGCAACATGACCATTGAGCGCCTAAAAGGGGTGGCAGCAACCGGAGTCGACTACATCTCCATCGGGGCCTTAACCCACTCGGTACAAGCGATGGACATCAGCCAACGATTGGAAGAATGAACCTCGTCATTGACATCGGAAACAGCCGCATTAAGCTGGCTCTATTCAACGAGCGCGACCTCATGTTCAATGTCCCGTTAGACGAACTAAAACCCGAACACATTCAGGTTTTGCTCGATGAACACGACGACTTGCAACATGCGATTGTCTCTTCCGTACGCGAATATTCGCCAGAGCTAAAAAGCTTTTTAGAGCGCTCGTTTAAAAACTTTATCGAGCTAGATGCCAACACCCCCGTGCCAATTACCAATCGGTACGAAACACCGGGCACCCTCGGGAAAGATCGGCTGGCAGCTGCCGTGGGCGCCACCGAGATTTTTCCTGATAGAAACGTTCTGGTCATTGATGCAGGTACCGCGATCACTTATGAAATCATAACAGCCAACAAGGAATATTTAGGTGGAAATATATCTCCGGGACTCGAAACCCGTTATAAATCGCTTCATCAGTTCACCGGAAAACTTCCCTTATTGAAGGCAACGAATGAATTCCAAATGATCGGAACAAACACGGAATCAGCGATTCAATCCGGGGTTCAGCTTGGACTCTTGTTTGAGGTTGAACAGTATTTAGACTACTTTAACACTATTTACGAAAATTTAGAAGTCATTATTACCGGGGGTGATGCTAAATTCTTTGATAAGAAGTTAAAAAATTCCATCTTTGTACACTTTAATTTAACGCTCATCGGTTTAAACAGAATTCTGGAATACAATGTTAAAAAAACTTAGAGGAATCTTCATCAGCGGATTATTCGTTCTCATTGGATTGACTTCATTCGCACAAAACAATAACACCTCATCGCCATTTTCCCGTTTCGGTTTAGGAGACCTTCATCCCTACTCATACGGGCGTTTTGCCGGAATGGGTGGCGCATCTTTAGGTAGCCGACACCAAGTACAGATTAACTCTTCGAACCCGGCATCCTATGCCGCAATTGACAGTTTATCTTTCATCTTTGAATTTGGAGCTGACGGACGGATTTCGGAATACAAATCAGCCAATTCAAAGTATACAACCAACGATTTTAACTTCAGGTATTTCTCCTTTAGCTTCCCTATAAATCGCTGGGCTGCTGCCACTGTCGGGATTACACCTTATGCTGACAAAGGATATGAAGTTTATGTCGAAGAAGATATGCCTGGCATTGGAAGAGTCGGGAAAAGTTATTTTGGAACAGGAACCATTTCAAAAGCCTATTTGGGTGCTGGATTTAACCTCACTGAAGCACTTTCGGTCGGAGCCAACGTTTACTATTTATTCGGAACACTCAACCAAAACAACTCGATCTATTTTATTGATGACCCTGAACAATATGGGTTTAACGAAACAGAGCAATCGCGCTTACGTGACTTCGCTTACTTGCTGGGAGCCCAGTATGATATCAACTTAAAACCAGATGAATACCTGACTATTGGAGCCACCTTCGAGAAAAAAGCCAAGTTTACTGCTTTCCACTCCTTAACACAAGACAAAATTTTAAATTACGGCGGCGGTATATTATCTGATTCCATCAAGCACATTCAGGATGAAGCCGGAAAAATACAGCTACCGACCAGCGTGGGGATAGGCTTAAGCTATACCAAACTGAACAAACTGGAAGTTAATGCTGACTATTACCGTTCGCAGTGGAGTGAAGCCAAGTTTTACGGCAGTACAATTCCGGAGTTGACCAACCAAACACGCTACAGTGTGGGTGCAGAGTACATTCCTGAAGCTACTTCCATCCGAAGCTACTTGAAACGTATCCGATACCGTGCCGGATTGCACCTGGATAAATCATACTTAAAAATCAACAACCAGCAACTTAATGAAACTGGCATGAGTTTTGGTATAGGATTACCAGTCGGACGTTCGAAATCCACTATTAATTTAGCAGTGGAACTAGGCCGCCGGGGAACGGTTAAAGACAACCTTATTCGTGAAAACTATACCAAAATAAGTTTATACTTGAAATTGTATGACCGCTGGTTTATTCAACGAAAATTCGACTAATCAAAAAAAAGTGTAATTTAATAATACTTGATCATGAAACCTTTATTTTCTAAAACAATCTTGCTCACCATAGCACTCGTTGCAATGACAGGAGTTTCCGTTATTGCTCAAAGAGTCATCAAGGGCACCGTCTACCGTGAAGGAGAGAAAGCAGCTGGGGTGACTGTGGAAGCTCACAAATCTTCCGACTCATACATGACTAGTTTTGATGGTAAATATGAAATCGAAGTTAGTGACAAAACAAAATATCTGGAGTTTACCTTTATTGACGACAGGCGAAAACTGGACATTGAAAATAACACCAGTAACGTGATTGACTTTAGCTTTGACGGAGAAATTCCAACTAAAGGTGGAGCAGCTGCTGTTGATGGTGGTGTTGACCTCAGAACAATGCAGGAGCTGGTGAAAGCCAAAGACCGCGACTTCATGACGAATTTGTCAATGTATGACCAATTCTACAAACAAGACGATTTCAAATCAGCGATGAAACCTTGGGAAAAAGTATACTACAAATACCCCAAGTCAACCCTGAATCTTTACATTCACGGAGCCAACATGTATGAAGCGGCTATCAATAACGAGACCGATTGGGATAAAAAAGATGCCTTCATCGACTCATTGATGTCTGTTTACGATCGTAGAACAAAATACTTCAACCAAGAAGGTTATGTTTTAGGACGGAAAGGTACTGACTATCTAAAATTCAAATTGGATAATGAGAACCTAAATGATGATGAACTGAAATCAATTTTAAAAGAAGGATATGGCTTCTTGGAGGAATCGATCAAACTAGAACAAAAACAAACAGAAGCAGCTGTTTTAGTTGTATTCATGCAAGCAACCAAACGTCTGTTTCTGATGGGCGAACTCCCCAAGGACAAAGTGGCTGCCAATTATCAAACAGCTTCCGAAATTATCAACAACTATTTGAAAGAAGAGCCTAACAGCGAAAAATACACCACTTCAAAAGAATTGGTAGACCGCTTGTTTCAGACCAGTGGTGCCGCTGATTGCGAAGCACTGATTGCCCTTTACGAACCTCAATTTGAGACGATTTCTCAGGATGTTGAAGATCTAAAAAAGATGCTTCGTATCCTGGAGCGTAGAGACTGTACTGACAGCCCCCTATTTGCCAAAGCATCAGACAAGTTATATCAGTTAGATCCTTCAGCTGAAGCTGCTTTCAATATGGCCCGTTTGTTTGTGAAACGTGATCAGTTCGATCGTGCCAAAGAATATTACAACAACGCCATTGAAGCTGAAACGGACAAAGAATTACTGGCTAAATACTATTACGAGTTAGGTTCGTTTATTTTTGCGAAAGAACAAAACTTCCAAAAATCTCGCGATCTGGCACGCAAAGCTGTTGCCAATAACCCAAGTTCAGGTCGTGCCTACATCTTGCTAGGTGACATCTATGCTTACTATAGCAAAAACTATGGAGAAAGCGATTTGGAGCACCAATCCCTGTATTGGCTAGCAACTGATTATTATCAGAAAGCCAAACGTGTTGATCCGGAAGTATTCGGAACGGCAAATGAAAAAATCAACCTCTACAAGCAATATTTCCCCGATAAGGAAACCTTGTTCTTCGAGGGATTTCAGGATGGACAAAGCTATAAAATTGGTAGTTGGATCAATGAAACAACAAAAGTACGTGCCAAATAACAACGCACAAACCAAATATTCTAAAGTAAGCATTGCAATTCTCCTTACGGGAATTGCAATGCTTTTCTTTTCTTGTGCAAACAAGATTGAAAAGATTAAAGAACTCTCTGCAGGAGAGAATATGGCAGGAATGGAAGCCGAAAACTATGAGATGCTTCATTCCGACTCAACCATCATCCGGTTTAAATTAATTACCCCCAAACTAATTCGCTACGACAAAAGCGAAGACCCTTTTATCGAATTTCCTCAAGGAGTTAAAATTGAGCGCTACAACGAAAAGATGGAGCAAATCGCTGGTATTACCTCCAATTATGCGCGCTATTATGAAAAAGAAGCCAAGTGGGAAGCAAAGAATAATGTTGTTGCCATTAATCCTAGCGGAGATACCTTAAAAACAGAACATCTGATTTGGGAAGAAAAAAAAGGAATCATCTATTCGGAACAGTTTGTCAAAATCATACGTAAAGATCAGGTAATTACTGGTATTGGCTTCGAATCCGATCAGAACCTTTCCAACTGGATCATAAAAAACCCGAAAGGCCCCCTTTATATTGAAGTTGACGAATAACAGCCCATGGAAACCCTGATTATCATCATCTTTATAACGATCCTGTTCTCCGCCTTCTTCTCCGGGATGGAAATTGCTTTTGTGTCGGCCAATAAACTGAGGCTGGAACTGGATAAACAACAAAACTTCGTCAGTGCCAAAATTCTAACCTTGTTCACTCGAAATCCAGGACAATACATTGCCACCATGCTGGTGGGTAACAACATTGCTTTGGTCATTTATGGTATCGCATTTGCGCAACTGCTGTCACCTTTTTTTTATCGATTCATTCCGCGAGATAGTGTTGTGCTCTTGCTGCAAACCATCAGCTCCACCTTGCTGATTTTGTTCACCGCCGAGTTTTTACCCAAAACACTTTTCCGTATCAACCCCAACTCTTTTTTACGTTTCTTTTCCGTGCCTCTCGGCTTTTTCTTTTTTCTATTCTACCCCATCACCCAGCTAACCATGTGGATCTCCCATGTTTTGCTGAACACGATTTTCAAATCATCTTTTGACCAAAAGATTAAAAAGAATGTATTTAACCGCATCGATCTCGACCATTTTGTAAATGAGTCGGATGAAGCTCAACAACGTCGTGAACACGAACTGGAAAGCGAAGTTAAACTGTTTCGTAATGCCCTCGACTTTTCAAAAGTCAAACTACGTGAAGTCATGGTTCCGCGTACGGAGATGGAAATCATGGACATCAATGCCAACATGGAAGACCTCATCCAGAAATTCATTGAAACCGGCTATTCACGTATCCTTTTCTTCCAGGATAACATTGATAACATTATTGGCTACATTCACCACTCCTCTATTTTTTCAAACCCGGGCTCCATACGGTCAAACCTGAAGCAGGTACTGATTGTACCCGAAACCATGCCAGCCAGCAAACTTCTTAGTAAGTTTATTTCGCAACATCGCAGCATAGCCATTGTCGTTGACGAATTTGGAGGCACTTCGGGTATGGTCACCAGCGAAGATATTTTAGAGGAGATTTTCGGAGAGATTGAAGATGAACATGATACCAGCGATTTTGTAGAACGACAAATCAGCGCCAATGAATATATCCTGTCGGCCCGAATCGAGCTGGATGATCTGAATGAAAAATACGACCTCGGTTTTCCTGTTAAAGAACATTTTGAAACCTTGGCCGGCTTCATCCTCTTTCACCATGAGAGTATCCCTAAAATCAACACGGTGATTGAGATTGACCACTACCGTTTTAAGGTATTAAAAGCTACAAATACGAAGATTGAATTGGTAAACCTTAAGATATTGGACAACAACTAAAATAAAAAATGATTCTTAAGGAATAATTCCCAAAATTGCTATCTTCGTACCTCGTAAAAAAATAAGTAAATCATAATTCAATAATTATTAGTCAATGGCTACATTACAGAGAATAAGAAATCGTGCCGGCTTGTTGGTAGCGATCATTATTGGACTTGCATTAGTTGCCTTTATTTTAGGTGACATACTTCGCTCAGGTAGTTCATTATTGAGGCCTCAGCAGTTAGAAGTTGCCGAAATAGATGGAGAATCTGTTCAATATCCCGATTTTCAAAGACAAGTTGAGGAAATGGCTGAAATCTACAAGATGAACACCGGAACCTCTCAGCTAGATGAAAACACATGGGTTCAAGTGAGAGAGCAAGCCTGGCAAAACTTAGTTCGTGAAATCGTGATGAGCGACGTATATGAAGATTTGGGCTTAACGGTTACTGCCGATGAACTATTTGATATGGTTCAAGGTAACAACCTACACCCGATTATTCAACAGCTCTTCCGCAATCCGCAAACCGGACAGGTTGATAAAACAGCCGTGCTGCAATTCCTGAAGTCGCTGGATTTGAATGCAACCGCTCAACAAAAAGCATATTGGCTATACATTGAAGAACAAATAAAGGAAGAACGTATTCAAACCAAATACAACAACTTGGTTCGTCAGGGTTTGTATGTTACAAAAGCTGAAGCACAAAAAAGCCTGGAAGCCAAAAACCAACAGGCAAATATTCAGTACATTCGTCTACCTTACATTTCAATGCCCGACAGTGCCGTTTCAGTATCTGAAGACGAATTGAAAGCTTACTACAACAAGCATCAAGACAACTACAAACAAGCTGAAAGCCGTACCATTGAATACATTACTTTCGATGTAAAAGCAACTGAATCGGATGATGCCAATACGCTCAAATGGGTGGAAGATATCAAAGATGAATTTGCAGAGGTATCAGAAAACGAGCAATACGTCAACGTCAATTCAGATGTGCCTTTCGAAAATATCTATCAGAAGAAAGAAGCGCTGTCTGCTGACCTGGCCGAGTTTGCTTTCAATAACAAAGCAGGTGCTGTTTACGGCCCTTTCAAAGAAGGAAACACTTATAAACTGGTCAAAATTGATGATTTCAAAGATCTTCCTGATTCGGTAAAAGCTCGTCACATCTTAATCAACCCTGAAAAAATGGGAAGTTACGAAGCTGCTTTAGCTTTGGCTGACAGCCTGAAAGGGTTGATTGAAAACGGAGCAAGTTTTGCCAAATTAGCAGAGCAATATTCTGAAGATACAGGTTCGGCTCGTGAGGGCGGTGACTTAGGTTGGTTTAAAAGGAACCAAATGGTAAAACCGTTTGAAGAAGCTGCGTTTAATGGTGAAGTCAATAAGTTGTACACCACAACATCACAGTTCGGTGTTCACCTAATTCAACCTACTCGAAAAGGAAAAGAAGTAAAACAAGTACGTTTGGCTACCCTTTCACGTACCATTGAACCAAGTACTCAAACTTACCAGAATGTGTATGCCCAAGCCAGTAAATTTGTTTCCGAAAATCAGGATTACAAATCATTTACTGATGCTATTACCAATGAAAAATTGACGAAAAGAATTGCGACCATTGGCGAAAACGACCGCGAAATAAGAGGTCTTGCTGAATCACGTCCAATGATTCGTTCAGCTTACCAAGCCGATGTAAAAGACATTCTTCATAACAACGAAGGTTCTGCTATTTTCGAATTGGGTGACAGCTTTGTGGTAGCCGCCTTAGTTAGCGAGACTGAAGAAGGTATCGCCTCTTTCGAGGAAGTTAAGCCACGTGTTGAGCTCGCCGTTAAGAAAGAGAATAAAGGAAAAGCCTTAGCTCAAAAAGTTAAGGATGCGACTAGTGGAAGTGATCTGGAAGCTACCGCTACAGCACTGAACACTGATGTAAAAACAGCCAATGGCTTAAGCTTCAATTCAACGTCTATTCCTGCAGTTGGTATGGAACCTGCCGTAATTGGAACCTTAGCTAGCTTGAAGCAGGATGAAGTATCCTCTCCAATTATTGGCCACAACGGTGTTTACCTCGTCAAAGTAGTGTCAACAACAAAAGGAAATGATGACGATTTGATGGCCGAACAAATGCGCTTAAATCAAACAATGGGTTCACGCGCCATTTACCAGGCTTATGAAGCACAGCGCAATGCTGTAGAAATTGAAGACAACCGGGCTAAGTTCTATTAATCGAACGTCCGAACACAATATCGAAAAGCAGGCCAATGAGCCTGCTTTTTTTGTGCCATACTTTTAGCTTCCCCACCCCTTCTTGGTCGAATAAAAACCCGGGGACAGCATCAATCCAAGAAGGAAAAAACGAAAGAATTTACCTGGATGATGATGGCACCCCATACTATCAAACTACTTCCCACCGCCCAAAAGCTTCCTTTTAAACCAACCCCTGAAGTTATCTGGGATGCATTCAACATCGAGGGAATAGCAATGATTTTTTGACTTGAGGATGCCTTGATGGCTGCTGACGCTGCAAGCCCATTAAACCATTTCTAATGGGTTTGTATCGTCTACCACGACTGACGAAAAGTGAAAAAAGAATGGAATTGAATAACGTACGTTAACGACTACAATTCCTGAATATAAATCTCTTTGAACTGCATGAGCATAGCATCCTTTTCATGAATTTGAAAAGCGATGTGTCCTTTCATACCCACATCTAATTGCCGATGTGTTTCATCATTCAACGTGCCCGCACCTTTGTAATTGGTAATTTTAATACCGTTCAACCAAGCCTCAATTGACGTGCCCACGCATCGGATACGCATCACATTCCACTGGTTGGTCTCCTCGGCATAATAAAACAGTATCTTCTTAGACTGCATCGATTCATTCACCCAAGCATTTTTCGGAAGGTTCGGAAAAATCCACCGCTGGTTTCCCTGCGTTTCATCCCAAACCATGCCGGTTCGCCAAGACTCAGGAGGATGAATGTCGACCTGAGGGCCATTCATCCAATATTCATCATCATTGTAACGCGAGCGAACTTGCACGCCACTATTTCCGGTACTGGTTTTGAAAGCCCTGAATTTAAACTTCAACTCAAAATCATCGTACTCTTTCTCCGAATATAACCAAGCATATTCATGCTCCTGATTGTTTAACGAATTGGCCATGATGGTGCCATCGATCGCCCTGAAAAAGACATAATACCGGTCTCGGAGTGCTTTTTTCTCCACCCAACCATCCAGGTTTTTCCCGTTGAACAACGAAACAAAATCACTTTGAGAAATAGCGGCGGACGAAATCAGAAAGGATAAAAGAATCAAAATCAGTTTCAACTTCATACAATTTCGACTTGGTTCAAGTTCAGTTTTATTTATTTAAAAAGAATTCCTAAAGTTCGATTTTTCATTGCTGAAATGCAAGTGCTTTATTTGCGCTGTCAACCTCTCGAATTGAAATGGCTAGATAGAACCTTCGTGCGTTTCCGTCTACTACAATTCAAGTAACTAACTGAACAAACGCACCATTCGATTGTATAAAGTAATAAAATCGAATCAAAATGACAGACCGACGCGAATTCCTAAAAACCATGGCTGCCATGACTGCTGCCATTTCTGTTCCTTCAGCCCTTTACGCCAACCAACCACAGCAAGATAAACTTGGTGAAATTCTTCCTCTTCGAAAATTGGGTAATACCGGCGAAAACATTACTATGCTTGGCGTAGGTGGGTATCATATTGGCTGGACCACCGATCGCGACGCACAGGAAGTGATTGAAGCTGCCCTGGAAGGTGGGATCCGATTTTTCGATACCGCCGAACAATATGGCCCCGCTACCAGCGAAGAACGCTATGGCCAATATTTAACTCCTAAATACCGCGACCACATCTTTTTAATGACCAAAACCTTGGGACGAACAGCTAACGAAGCTCAACAACATCTGGATGATTCGCTTCGACGAATGAAGACCGACTACCTGGATCTTTGGCAAATGCATTCACTAACTACTCCTGAGGATGTCAACAGCCGGATGCAGGAAAAAGTACTGGATGTTTTAATCCGTGCCAAGGAAAGTGGCAAAGTAAAACACATTGGTTTTACTGGTCATCAGAATCCATTCGCGCACAAACGAATGCTGGAACTCACCCGCGATGCCAATCCGATTGACACGGTTCAAATGCCCGTCAATGTGCTGGACCAGTCGTATTTCAGCTTCACGCAAAATGTGATGCCCGAATTGATGGAGCGCAATATTGGTGTACTGGCCATGAAGACCTTGGCTGATGGCCGTTTTTTCGCAACCAAAGAGCGTGCAAACTGGCAAACCGATGATCCGGTGATTCCAAACTATATCAGCATGGAAGAAGCATTACATTTTGTTTGGTCCTTACCGGTGAGCACCATTATTACCGGAGCCGAGAAAGCCGACTTTATTCGCGACAAAGTAAAAATGGCAAAATCGTTTATCAAACTCAGCGAAACTGAGCGTTTAGCTTTAATCGAAAAAGTAAAAGACAAAGCGCTGGCCGGAAATATCGAATATTTCAAACAAAAGCCAGCGTGATACAGGAGAACTCGCTAATGTTAGCTCACGCATTTATTGAATTATTTTTTTGAAGAAATCTTCATCCTACGGAAAAAAAAGAGGTTTATTAAATCAAATGTATCCAACCGGACATAAAGGTATCAAACAAAGAAAGGCCCAACGAAAATCGTCGGGCCTTCATCAATCTTTTTAGGTGCTTCCTACTGCTTGGCCATTTTCAAAGCTTGCGTCGTAGTGTAATACTTGGTAATCATGTTAGGCACTTCCCACTCGGGCAATTTGCCCTGCTTCAGGTAGCGCAGGTATTTCTCTGTTACCTGTGCAAAATGCGCCTCGTGTCCGACTTTGTATTCATCCGGAATTTCAATAGTCCATAGTTTATCTTCCAGTTTGACCAATTTCAGCCCGGGATATTTTGTTGCGATATCCTCACTCACCGCTTTCTGAAGCCCATCTTCAAAGGTATTCAGCCCTTTGTCAATGGTAGCTTGAATATAAACGGTGGGCTTGTAGTTTTGCTCTTCCCCTTGCTTAATAATTACATCGCACAGCGAACCGCGCATAATGCTGTAATGGGTATCGCCTGTTCCTTCCGGCGCCTGGAAGTTCCAGATAACTGATACTTTGGCATATTTCCCCTTCAACTTATAAGTAAACTCGCCATTGGTGTAGGCCTGCAACTTGCCATCCACCACATCCTTTTGAAGGAATTCGGGGAAAGCGTCTTTCTGAGTAACTTCTTGAAACTGATCTAAAGAGAGTTCCGTAGTCCAGCGGCTGGCATTGACCATTTCCACATCTGATTTTTGAAGTATTTGCTCCGGGAAAGCTTCCCACTGAATCATGTCGACCAGGTGCGTGGTAACGTCCACCATTCCTTCACCTTGTTGCTCGGTATCGAAAAACCAATCCGGGCGTTTAATCGGATTACCTGACACGTACTTAAAAATATGGTGTACACTTTCCTTGGTGATGGCGGGCTCTTCTGCCGTTCCATCTTTCAATTGACCAAAAACCTCTGGAATTTTAGATAATTCGCGTTGAATAATGGTTGTTATCTCATGGCGTTCAGTCATAATATCATACAACAACACCCCATTGGCTTCTGCTGATTTAAAAGCTTCTTCCAGTAAAGCAAAGCCTTCTGTATTGATGGCCATAGGCTTATCGGCAAAAATGTTGATTCCAGCATCAGCTGCCGCTTTGATGTAGTCTATTTTCTTGGCATTATTCCCGGAAACCATCATCACATTACCCGGTTTTTCAGCCAACATTCGTTCCAGGTAGTCATCGCCGGCATATACTTTCTCTACCCAGTTTGTGGGATTTTCCGCACGCGTATTAAAACCTTCAATCCGGTTCAGATGATCCTGAACATCATCGCCTTTTGGAGCATAAACGTATACCGTCGGATCAATTTGTTCATACATTTGTTTCTGTACCAAGGCAGCATGAAAGTGACCCGGATCCAGAGTCATTATTTTTACTTCACCTTTAGCTCCTGTAAATTCAGACTGTGTTTCTTCTGTTTCAGCTGATTTCTGTCCGCTGCCAGAGCAGGCGCCCAGAAATACGACCGATAACAACATAAAAATGTGGGATTGATTTCTCATTTCTTTGATCAATTTTGTTGATTTAGTTTGCTTGCACCTACAAAAATAAGATTTTCCGTCAACTGATTACAAACAGGTTCTCTTAACAAGTCCTTTATCCATCAATATCTTTAAAATCAATTTCAGAAGTATTTCCATTCTGGAAGGTAATTGTAGCTACCGCCGTATTCAGATTATAACCGTTTTTGAAGATTGAGGGGATGCACCTCCCCTCAATCTGTCTTATCCCCTACTTATGCTGATCAATGCAGCACTACTTCATTACATAATTCGTTCCGTATGGAAAACGTTGCGGACGGCTGAGGTACGAATTGGCTTCATCATCGTTTTTGAAACGCTCTGCCGTTGGATCCCAATTCAGTTTCCGTCCCAATTTCATAGCAATGTGACTTACCAGGCAAACCGTACAGGCTCGATGCCCAATCTCAACCGGAGAGATGGGTTCTTTCCGGCTTTGAATACAATCCAGCCAATTACCGTGCTGCTCATTGCTTTGGTACAAATGAATTTCATTCTCGCCTATTTTTGACTTCAGAATTTCAGGATTACTTGCATCCAACGCTTTCGCACTTTTTTCTTTATCTACCGGATCACTTGCTGAAGCCACATAGCTACCGCGCGAAACAAAAATCCAGCCATCGGTTCCTTCATAGCGAATCCCATTGGTATAACCTCCTGAGGTGTACATGCTAATACCATTCTCATATTCCGCCTTCACCATAAAGTCGCCATGCACATTCCACAAGCCCGATTTCGGAAACTCAGCTACCGCCTCCACCGAAATAGGGCCGGTATATTCGGTATCCATTCCCCAAGCTGCAGAATCAAAATGATGTTGTCCCCAACCGGTAATCATGCCCGCACCATACTGCTCCAAACGCAACCATCCCGGACGACCATAGCCTTTCTCCGGGTGCACCCCAATCTCGATGTATGGAACCTCCGGCGTTGACCCGAGCCACATGTCGTAGTTCAATCCTTCAGGAACAGGCATCTCCGCAGCTTCAGGCCCTGAGGGATCACCGGGCAAGCCAACTTTCACCGTGTGCAATTTCCCGATGCGGCCGTTACGAACCAACTCGGCAGCAATGCGAAACTGAGGCGACGAGCGCTGCTGGGTTCCAACCTGCAAAATCACACCTTGGCGATGAACAATATCACTCAGTTGGCGACCTTCCTCAACCGTAAGCGATGTTGGCTTCTGCAGATAAATATCTTTGCCTGCCAATGCGGCTTCAATAGCTGGTTGCGAATGCCAATGATCAGGCGTACTGATCATGACTGCATCGATGTCTTTATTCAGAAGCATTTCGCGGTAATCTTCGTACATCTTCACATCCATGTACTTGTCGCCCAACTTCTCGCTATAAAAATCCTCTACCAATTTCTTACCATCAGCCATCCGGTTTTTATCCACATCACAAACGGCAATCACCCGTGCAATATCATATTTCATTGTTTCCGCCAAATCGTGGCTTCGGGCAATACGACCACAACCAATCTGGGCAATATTGATTTTATTACTTGGAGCGTTTTTCCCAAATACAGAAGAAGGGACAATAGTTGGAAGGATAATGGCACCAGCTGTTCCGGCAACCGTATTTCTTAAAAAATGACGTCGTTTCATAAGTTTATCGTTTTTCGGTTAATTAATCATCTTAAAGTTTTGCGGGTGAATCATCGCATTTCAAATCACCCAACACGTACTGTGCTCCATCGAGAAAAAATTTCAGGAGTCGGCTATCCTCGAAACTTTGAGCATTGTGCGAAGGCGACACATAAAACACGCGTCCTTTTCCGTGCCTTTTGATCCACGATACGTATTTAATCTGCTCATCAATGGGTTTATTCTTCTTCGTAAGCTTCGAGGTATCCATATAGAGCAAGGGGCGAAAATTCTTTTTCGCATAGGCTTTATTAAAGAGGTACGGCTCATCAATATGAACGAAAGGCTCACCATCAAAAGCTTTCACCAGGGGATGATCAGGCTCAGCCAATTCAAGCGTAAGCTCCTGTTGCGCCGGATGATAATCGAAACTTCCGCCAACCATTTCACTGAAGGCCATGGAGTTGTTCTGCATGACGATAGCTCCATGCACCACCATTAATCCACCACCTTTTTTGACATACTTAATCAGATTTTCTTCAAGCTCTGCTGCTTTCTCTTTTCGTTGCTCCTCGGTCAATTTTTCATCCTGATCCAATACATCCAGAAACAAATCCCTTCGAGGTCCTTTCGAACAATTACTGTTCAAAACAACAGCATCGTATTGACTTAGGTTTTTCTTTTCAAACTTGAAAATATCAGTGCTTATTTCAACCTCAAAGGCTCCTGATTTTTCTCCCAACGCCTTCATCACGGCATTGGTATGAGGAATTACCCAATGATTGAATCCTGTAAATAGACTAAAGACAAGCACCTTACGCTGTTTGGCGGGTTGAACTTCCGCTTTTTCGGGGGCTAGCTTAATTATTTTCTGAATCCACTCTTTGTTGCATTCAAATTCTTTCTGCTGCGCATTGGCAACAAAAATAGAGAAGATGAATAAAATACTAATCAAAATTTGTTTAGGCATGATTTATTGGTTTTATACTGTTGTTACTTTAAAATAAACAATTTAAGATTTTATTTGACTACGGTTTGTCAAAATTTACTTTAAGGGGGCTGGCAAATACCTGCCAATATTGCTCGGCTTGTTCTTTGGTGAGTTGGCCATCAAAAAGCAACAGGCGGTATTTCTGCGAGTAGTTTGTTCCCCGTTCAATTTTCCAGTCAGTATGCCGGATGGGACAAAACTGAAAATAGACATCACCTCTTCCGCCATTGGCATCAACAGGCCAAACACGCATCGGCTCAGGATATTCCCGGTTTGAGGGATGACTCATAAACAAAATACCACTCCTACCGGGAACCGACTCGCCCTCAACAATGCACCATCTAGCTTTGGTGCCATCTGCCGTCAAGCGGTCATGGTCCTCTGAGGTCAGTACCGAGCTATTTTCTTTGGTCCATTTTTCAGTAGCACGAAAACCGATACCTCCACCATACCGGTAAGCATCGAGTAAAATACCCGAATCCAGCGGACTGTTCAAGGTACTTGTATAATCAATCAACCACACTTTTCCTTCTGAATCAATGTTCCATGCACTTACATCCAACACTTCGTTCAGTGCCACTTGGTCCGCACCTTTGGCTCCAAAGTCAATATGCTGCTGCAAAGCACTGAACCCACTGTATACCGGCCCCTCAACCTCGGATAAAAAGTTAGCAAACTGCACTGTTCCCTGCCCTTTCAGCAGATTCCAAAAATCAACCTCGCGTCCGTCGATATGCGTTTTGGTCCAAGGTCCCCAAATGCCATAGTGATGGTAATGGTCAGGCGCCTGAATACGGGTTAGCTCCTCGCCTCCCGGCGACCATAGGGGGTGAATAAATCCGGAACGCTTAAAAAGCGGATTAACGCCTTCGGGCGGATAAACTTCAGCCACCTGATAATTCAGAATAGGCTTTTCATTAAAAACCAGTTTTATCCCTTGCTGATTTTTCTCCAGTAAGATTTTGGAATCTGAAATAACCCGGTCAGCGGCTTTATAAACATACTCCCGACTTTTTCCTGTAGGTAGTTCGCCTGTCAGCACAAAGCACAATCGTTGAGCTTTCCCTAATTCCAACTGACTCGACACCGGAACTTCCCTTTTGCCATCGAGCTGATAAAGCTGAAAATGATCATTATTCAACTCCAAATCAGCCGATGAAAGATCAACACTCACCGGACAATTAGATCGATCGTAATCTCCGGCATAAACATGAAACCGAAGTTCCTGCTGAGCCCTAACCAACATGGTTCCTATAAGCAAACCACAAATGAGTGAAAGTTTTAAACGCATAGCCTTCAAATTACAAGGTTAGTCATGTAAAAATAGCTTAAATAAATAGTCATGACCAGTATTTTTCTTGCATGTATCCGTATTATTATTGCACGATTAATGAAGCAATCAAACTTCTACTTCCCAGGAGAATAACTCACACCTAACGAAAAAAGCCTACTCAAACATGAGTAGGCTTTAACTTTCTATTAGGTCAATTGAGTCGCCATACGAACAATTAGGAACAGAAAAATCATATTGAAAAAAATATTCGCTCCTGAAAATACTTACAGCAAGTAGAAATAAAATTATTCAGCGGCCTCGCCTGGAACAGCTACTTTGGCTGTTTCTACAATACCTACATCACCCATGATGTACGTATCAGGTCCCAG